>DAOMFB010000184.1:0-6246 GCA_035429585.1 Thermoanaerobaculia bacterium | reverse complement strand
GCTCGGCGTCCCGGCCGGCCGCGGAAGGCGGCCCCGGCTCCGGCCGGGAAGCCCGGTCGCCTCGCCGGCGCGAAGAAGGGCGGTGCCATCACGGTGACGTACCAGGGAACGGGTTCGCCGGAGGCGCTGGCGGCCTTCTTCCGGTCGCTCTCGTCGTAGCGGCCGTTGAATTGACGGGGCCCGGCGGGGCCACCATAATCCCGCCTCCCCAGGCGGCCTGCTGGGGGGTCGTCCAACGGTAGGACTCCAGACTCTGGATCTGGCTATCGGGGTTCGAATCCCTGCCCCCCAGCCACTTGCTCCCCCGGGCGTCGACGATGAGGCCCGTCGTCTGGAACCCGGCCGGGGTGTCGCTCGCGGTCACTCCCCGTGTTTCAGCCGCTTGGCGCCCTCGACGAGCGAGTGCCACCCGTAGACCACAGAGACCAGAAAGCCGTCCATCTGGAGGTCCCCCGGGGCCCTGTCGTTGACCGTCGACTTGTAGCCGACGGTGACCCCCAGGTTGTCGTTGATCTGGTACCCGACCGTCGCCCCGACGGCGAGGTTGTTCAGCTTCTCTCCCGGGACGCCGCCGATGGTCGCCTTCCCGCCCGTGTACCAGGCGCCGTCGAGAGCGACCCAGAGGCGGTCGGTGAGGTCCCGCGTGACGTGCGCGTCCACCTGGAAGAGGGGGTCGGTCTTGAGGGTCATCCCCACGTAGTCGTTGTTGGGTCCGAAGAGCCAGACGGCCGGGAGGAGCTCCACCGTCGTTCGCCGGCCCGGCACCCAGGGCCCGAGCTGCCAGACGACCGGTAGGCCGATCCGCCCGTACCAGCGGTTCTGGCCGAGGTTCAGCGGCTGACTGCTGTCGTACTCGCCGACCGGAAAGGCGACGTCGGCGATCACGTCGAGGGAGAAGCCGGGCTGGTACCGGAGCACGTCCACGAGGTTCTTCTGCGCCGCCGGGCCGACGAGGTTGACGTCCAGCTCGACCGTCGGGTCTCCGAATCCGCGGGCCGAGGAGCTGAACGTCCGTCCGGCGACCGTGAGATCGCCCGAGAGCCTCCCCATCGGGATCAGGACGGCGGCCATCGCCGACCGGTCGAACAGCGTGAAGGTCCGCGCGTACCCGACGAGGGCGAGCGTGCCGTCGATGTTTGCCCCCGGGCCGACGATGTGAGCCGGATCGAACGGGTTCGTGTTCCCGCTGACGGAGTTGAAGATGAGCGGGACGGCGTTCGCGTCCGAGAGGGTCTTCCAGTAGAAGCGGGCCGGGACCTGGGCGGACGCCCGCGCCGTCGAGAGCAGGCAGAAAGCGAGCGTCGATACGAGGGCGAACAGGTGCCCCGCGCCCCGTCGTCTCGGGCTGGTTCTTGCGTTCATGACATCGGCTCCTTCGCGAGAGGGCGGGTCGACCTGCGCCTACTGCTTCGGCTCGGCCACCATTTCCTTCGGCGGCACGAACTGCTTCTTCTGGTTCAGCGGAGGGAAGCCCGGATCGTCCGGGACGCGCTGCGGAAGGACCTTCTCCATGGTCTCGAAGGGCCCGCGGCTCGGCAGGACCACGTGCTTCGCCCGGGCGTATTCGTCCCAGAGCGCGATCATCTCCTTCAGCTTTTCGGGTCGCTCCGCGGAAAGGTCCTTCCGCTCGGCGGGATCCGCGGCGAGGTCGAACAGCTCCCAGTCGCCCTTGCCGAAGGGCTTGATCAGCCAGCGCAGCTTCCAGTCCCCCTGCCGGACCGCGCGGTTGCCGAAGAGTTCCCACGCGAGGACGTCCGCGGCCGTCCGGGGAGAATCAGCCTTGCCCGCCAGCACCGGGCCCCAGGTCGTGCCGAGGAGCGGAGGGAGCTAGCGTCCCCGGTAGGTCTTCGGGTAGGCGGTCCCAGCCAGCTCGAGGAGCGTCGGCATGACGTCGGCCACGTGCATGAGGCCGCCGTTTATGCTTCCCCGGGGCCTCTTGACGGGCGGGCCGCTGACGATGAGGGCATTCCGGATGCCGCCCTCCGCGAGCCAGCCCTTGTACTGGCTGAAGGGCGTCATCGAGACCTGCGCCCACATCGGGCCGTAGGCGACGTACGAGCCCGGGTCACCCCACGCGTTGGGATGGGTCTGCGACCAGGCGAACGCCGCGAAGAGGAAGTCCCGCGAGCCGGGCGTCCCCGAGATCATCTCGAAGAGGTCGGTCCCTTCCGCCCCGTTGTCGCCGAAGACGATGAAGAGCGTGTTCTCGTACTCGCCGATCTTCTTGAGGTGCTCGATCAGCCGGCCGACGTGGAAGTCGAGGTTCTCGACCATGCCGGCGTAGAGCTCCATCTTCTTGCCGAGGAGCGCCCGGGTCGCCGGGGCGAGGAGAACGGGATCGGGCACGAACCACATCCGCTCCGCGAGCTGCGTGCCGGCGGGCATGATGCCGAGCTCGATCTGCCGCTTGAGGCGCTCCTTCCGCACCGCGTCCCACCCCTGGTCGTACTCGCCGACGTGGCGGCTGCGCCACTCCCGGGGCAGGTGGTACGGGTCGTGCGGCGCCTGCGGGGCGAAGTAGGCGAAGAACGGCTTGCCGTCTCCGCGGCCGGCGTCGATGAACGAGATCAGCTTGTCGGTGTAGGTCTTCGTCGCGTAGTAATCCGTCGGAAGGCTCGACAGGTATTTCCCGTCCTCGGTGAAGACCGACTTCGGCGACGCGGCCGTGAAGTTCGTCATGTCCCAGTAGCTGCCCGCCCCGTCGAGGAGGGAGAAGTCCCGCTCGAACCCGCGCGCCGCCGGGATCTGGTCGGGCGCCTTGCCCAGGTGCCACTTGCCGACCATGTAGGTGTGGTAGCCGGCGTCCCTGAGAAGGTGGGGAAGCGTGGCGACGCGGTCGTTGAGGTAGCCCTCGTATCCGTCGACACCGCGCTGGTTGGGCGCGGTCCACTCGTCCATGTTGCCGAGGCCGTTCAGGTGCGTGTCCACGCCGCTCAGGAGGAGCGAGCGCGTCGGCGAGCAACTCGCATGCGTGTAGAAATTGTTGAAGCGCACCCCTTCCTTCGCCAGCGAATCGAGGTTAGGCGTCCGGATCTCGCCGCCGAACGAGCCCATGTCGGCGAACCCCAGGTCGTCGCCGAGGATGATGACGACGTTCGGCCGCCGGGGGGCGCTCTGGGCGGAAGCGGTCGCCGGTGCAAGAAGCGCTCCGAGGGTCAAGAAGAGGATCAGCACGGTCTGCATGTCCCGGATCCCTTTCCCACACGTACGTCCCGTGCGGCGGAATGCACTTCGAACACGCGCCTGTTCCGTAGAAGACTATCTCACGGACCAAGAGTCGTGGTCGTCTATCGGATTCCCGCAGGCCGCCGGGGAGTTGTCTAGCGAACCGTCCGGTCCAGACCCGTTCTCCGAAGGATCCACTCTCCGAAGATCACGGCGAGGACGACGCCGGCGGTGTCGGCGAGGACGTCGGCAAACTCGACGCTCCGCATCGGGACGAAGGACTGGTGGAGCTCGTCGAGGGAGCCCCAGACGAGCGCCGCGAGGAGGAGCACGCTCGCCGTCCGGCGGCGGCTCCATCCTTCGCCGAACCGCGCGGCACGGACGGCGAGGAGCCCCGTCAGGAACAGGTAGCCGGCGTGCTCGAGCTTGTCCAGCCCCGCGAAGGAGAAGCCGGGGTCGGGGAGACGGGACTGCGACGAGAGAAACGCCTCGAAGGCGAGGAGAAGCGCGACGGGCGCCCAGAGGACGAGCCGGGCGCGGGGGCTCATCCCCCCGCGCGGCTCTTCTTCTCGATCTTCGCCCAGGTGTCCCTCAGCGAGACGGAGCGGTTGAAGACGGGGGCGCCCGGAGCGGAGTCGGGGTCGACGCAGAAGTAGCCGATCCGCTCGAGCTGGAAGAACTCGAGCGGCCTGCTTCCGGCGAGCGCGGGCTCCACGCGGCAACCCGTCCTCGTGACGAGCGACTCGGGGTTCAGGTTCGCGAGGAAGTCCTTGCCGGCCGGCGCCGCGTCGGGGTCAGGCGTCGAGAAGAGCCGGTCGTAGAGCCGGACCTCGGCCGGGAGGGCGTGCGGCGCGGAGACCCAGTGAATCGTCCCTTTCACCTTGCGTCCGGGCGCGTCGCCCCCGCGGGTCGCCGGGTCGACCGTGCAGCGGAGCTCCGTCACGGCCCCCGTCGCCGGGTCCTTCACGACCTCGTCGCACCGGATGATGTAACCCCAGCGGAGGCGAACCTCCTGCCCCGGCGAGAGGCGGTGGTACTTGGGCGGCGGCACCTCGCGGAAGTCGTCCCGCTCGATGAGGAGCTCCCGCGAGAAGGGGACGCGCCGCGTGCCCGCCGCGGGGTCCTCGGGATTGTTGACGGCCTCGAGCTCCTCGACCTTCCCCTCCGGGAAGTTGGTCAGGACGACGCGGAGCGGGTCGAGGACCCCCATGAAGCGGGGGGCCCGCCGGTTCAGGTCGTCCCGGAGACAGTGCTCGAGGAGCTCGACCTCCACGACGCTGTCGCGCTTGGCGAGGCCGATCCGGTCGCAGAACTCGCGGATCGCCTCGGGCGTGTAGCCCCGCCGCCGGAGCCCCGCGATGGTCGGCATCCGCGGGTCGTCCCAGCCGCGGACGTGGCCCCCCGTCACGAGGTGGAGGAGCTTCCGCTTCGAGAGGAGCGTGTAGGTGAGGTTGAGCCGGGCGAACTCGATCTGGCGGGGGCGGTTCGGGAGGTCCAGCGCCTCGAGGCACCAGTCGTAGAGGGGCCGGTGGTCCTCGAACTCGAGGGTGCAGAGCGAATGGGTGATCCCCTCGATCCAGTCGGAGATGGCGTGGGCGTAGTCGTACATCGGGTAGATGCACCACGCGTCGCCCGTCCGGTGGTGCGTCGCCTTCCGGATCCGGAAGAGAGCCGGGTCCCGGAGGTTGATGTTCGGCGAGGCCATGTCGATCTTCGCCCGGAGGGTCCGCGAGCCGTCCGGGAACTCGCCGGAGCGCATCCGCCGGAAGAGGTCGAGGCTCTCCTCGACGGAGCGGTCGCGATAGGGGCTGTTCCGGCCCGGCTCCGTGAGCGTGCCGCGCGTCTTCCGGACCTCCTCCGCCGAGAGGTCGCAGACGAACGCCTTTCCGGTCCGGATGAGCGTCTCCCCGAACTCGTACAGCCGCTCGAAGTAGTCGGAGGCGTAGAAGAGGCCGTGCCACTCGAAGCCGAGCCAGCGGACGTCCTCCTCGATCGACTCGACGTACTCCACGTCCTCCTTCAGGGGGTTCGTGTCGTCGAACCGGAGGTTGCAGGTGCCGCCGTACTCCCTCGCGACGCCGAAGTTGAGGCAGATCGACTTGGCGTGCCCGATGTGGAGGTAGCCGTTCGGCTCGGGCGGGAAGCGGGTCGCCACCTTGCCGCCGTGCTTCCCCGTCCGGCGGTCCTCGTCGAGGATCTCGCGGATGAAGTCCTTGCCGGGGGCGGGCGGAGCGGGGCTCGGGGTTCGGGCGTCGTCCATGCGTCTCCTCAGGCGGCCGGGGCCGGGCTCTCGATGCGTGCCGCGAAGGCGAGGAGCCGCCGGCGGGTCGTCTCCTCGCCGAGGACGTCCATCAGCTCGAAGAGGGGCGGGGAGGCGAGCGAGCCGGTGAGGGCGAGGCGCGCCGGCTGCGCGAGCTCGCCGCGCTTCAGGCTCCGCTCCTCCGCGAGGCGGCGCGCGGCCTCCTCGAGGCCCGGGTGCGCGAACGGACGGACGGCCGAGAGCCGGTCGGCGAGCTCCCGGAGGAGCGGGCCGCTCTCGGGCCGGCCGAACTTCTTCAGGCCGGCCGGCTCGAAGGCCGCCGGATCGCTCCCGTAGATCGACAGGGCCGCGGCGAGCTCGCGGAGCGTCTTGGCCCGCGGGAGCTGGAGCGCGAGGGCCCTCTTCAGCGTTTCCGCGTCCGCGGCCGGGAGTCCGAACGGGGCGAGCCGCGTCCGGAGCTCGTCGACGGGAAGCTCCTGCAGGTACTGTCCGTTGAGCCAGAGGAGCTTCTCGTGGTCGAAGCGGGACGGGGAGGGGCCGATCCGCTCGAGGGAGAAGAGCGAGGCCATCTCCGGGACCGTCATCTTCTCCCGGTCCTCCCCGGGCGACCATCCGAGGAGCGCCAGGAAGTTGAAGAGCGCCTCCGGCAGGAACCCCTGCTCCCGGAACTCCTCGACGCCGGCCGCTCCGTGCCGCTTCGAGAGCTTCTTTCCGTCCGGGCCCAGGATCATGCCGAGGTGGGCGAAGACGGGGACGGGGGCTCCGAGGGCGCGGAAGAGGGCGACGTGCTTCGGCGTGTTCGGCAGGTGGTCGACGCCGCG
>DAOMFB010000183.1:0-6276 GCA_035429585.1 Thermoanaerobaculia bacterium | reverse complement strand
TCCTCACCCGCGTCGTCTTCGCCGCCCGCTCTCCCTTCCTCTCCCGGTCGTCCCTCTTCGTCTTCTTCTGCGTCTACCTCTTCTTCCTCGTCACGGCCCGGGTCACCGTCAGGATCCTGGCGCGCCGGGTCCGGATGCTCGGGTTCAACTACCGGACCGTCGTCCTCGTCGGCGACACGCCGCGGGCGCGGTCGATGGCGCGCCTCATCCGCGAGCACCCGTGGTGGGGGCTGAAGCTCCTGGGCCTGGTCCGGGAGCGCCCCGCCGACCCCGAGATCTCCGGCGACGCGAACGGCGTCGCCGTGCTCGGCACCCTCGCCGACTTCGAGACGATCCTGCGCACGACCCACGTCGACGAGGTGCTCCTCGCCGTGGACCGCGGCGACCTGCCGAAGCTCGAGGACGTCTTCCTCCTCTCCGAGGAGATGGGGATCCGGACGCGCCTCGTGATCGACTTCTTCCCTCACGTCCTCGCGCGCGTCGAGCTGGACGAGTTCCAGGGGACCCCGCTCCTGACCTTCTCGACGACCCCGGACGACCAGGTGGCCCTCGTCCTGAAGCGCGGCGTCGACGTCCTCCTCGCCGTCGTCCTCCTCCTCGCCTCCGTGATCCCGCTGGGGCTGGCGGCCCTCTTCATCAAGCTGACGCCGCGCGGCCCCGTCCTCTTCCGCCAGACCCGCTGCGGCCTGAACGGCCGCCCGTTCACCCTGCTGAAGCTCCGGACGATGGTCCAGGGAGCCGAGGAGCTCCTGGACGACGTCGCCCACCTGAACGAGCACGAGGGGCCGGTCTTCAAGGCGGCGAACGACCCGCGCCTGACGGTCGTCGGGCGCCTCCTCCGCCGCTTCTCCTTCGACGAGTTCCCCCAGCTCTGGAACGTCCTGCGGGGCGAGATGTCGCTCGTCGGGCCGCGGCCTCCGCTCCCGAACGAGGTGGCGCGCTACGAGCGGTGGCAGCGGCGCCGGCTCTCGATGAAGCCGGGCGTCACCGGCCTCTGGCAGGTCTCTGGGCGCAGCGACATCCGGGACTTCGAGGAGTGGATCAACCTCGACCTCGCGTACATCGACAACTGGAGCCTCTCCCTCGACGCGAAGATCCTCCTCCGGACGATCCCGACCGTCCTCTCCGGCCGCGGCGCGCGGTAGGTGGCGTCCGCCGCCCGGCCTGTCGCTCCGGCCTCTGTTCGCGATATCGTGAGCAAGCCTCCACATGCCTCGGGGGAAGACGGGGGGACCGGAGCGTGACCGAATCCGAGAATGCGGCTCTCGCGCGCCGCTTCATCGACGACGTCTGGAACCGCGGGCGGTCGGAGGCCGTCCGCGAGCTCGTTCACCCACAGGCGGTCGGGCACCTCGAGGGGTTCGAGGTGCGCGGCCCCGAGGGCTTCCTCCCCGCGTGGGCCAGCCTGCTCGGCGCGTTCCCCGACCTCACGGTCATCATCCAGGACCTCGTGGCGCAGGGAGACGCCGTCGTCGTCCGGTGGACGGCGTCCGGCACGCACACGGGAAAGCACCTCGGCGTCCTGCCGACCGGCAAGCTCGTCGGGTTCCGCGGCATCACGTGGCTCCGCTTTTCGGAGGGGCGAATCGTCGAGTCGTGGGACTCGTGGAACCAGGGACGGCTCTTCAACGAGCTGCAGGGCGCACGAAAGGACTGACCGCGATGGCCGACGCCGCCGCGGGCGCATGGGCCGAGGCCTGGCGGGACCTCGGCTTCCGGGCTCGCCTCGCCGTGACCGTCCCGGCCCTCGTCGCCGCGCTGGCCGTCCTCTCCCGCTTTCTCGACTTCGTGGAAGGCCGGCCGGGCGCCGTCCTGGCCGACCCCGTTCTCGCCCGGATCCCGCCGCACGACGTCACCTGGCTGACGTTCGGCCTCATCTACCTGGGCGTCTTTCTCGGCGTGGCGCGGCTCCTGACGGAGCCCCGGCGTCTCGTCGTCGCGCTCCAGGCCTACGTCGTCATGGTCCTGCTCCGGATCGCCGCGATGTGGGTCACGCCGCTCGAGCCCCCGCCCGGGCTGATCCCGCTGCAGGACCCCCTCGTGCGGCTCTTCGGGCCGGGGACGCTCCTGACGAAGGACCTCTTCTTCTCGGGGCACACCGCCACGCTTTTTCTCCTCGCCCTCGCCGTGCCGGGACGGCTCTGGAGGGCCGTCTTCCTCGCCGGCACGGTGGGCGTGGCGGCGTGCGTTCTCTGGCAGCACGTCCACTGGACGATCGACGTCCTCGCGGCCCCGCTCTTCGCGTTCGCGAGCTACCGGATCGCCGTCAGCCTCGGGAGAGAACCCGCCGGATCTGGCCGAGATGCTTTCCCTCGTGCCCCGCGAGGAACCGGAGCCAGTCGAGGCCGTTGAAGCGGCCGAGGACGAAGTGCGGAAGGAGGACCTTCCGGAACTCCTCCTCGCCGGTCCGGTCGATGAAGGCGAGGAGCGCCGCGCGAGACTCCTTCATCTTCGCGAGGATCTCCTGCGGCTTCAGCTCGGCGCGCGGCCGGGGGCGGACGGGCTTCGGCGCCCGGAACCTGATCGGCGAGAAGACGAGCGTCATCGGAAGGCGGTACCAGTATGCCCGGCGGGGGATCTTCAGGGGCTCGCCCCGCCGCTGGGCCTCGAAGCCGCGGACGAGGCCCCCTTCCCCCTTCCGGAGATGGTCGAGGACTTCCGCGGCCGACCAGCCGCCGTCCGCGGGCGGGGTGAGCAGCTCGTCGTCGCTCTTTCCGTCGACGGCGCGGTAGATCTCCTCGCGGACGGCGATCATCCGGTTCCGGGCTTCCCGGAAATTGTTCCCGCTCATAATCGTGATCATCTCAAAGCCGACGGAGGTCCCCCGATGAGAAGGATTTCGCACGCCCTCCTCGTTCTTTTCTTCACGGCGTCCCTCCCCGTCGCCGCCGATCCGCTCGTCGTGAAGTGCGGGAAGCTCCTCGATCCCGCGACGAAGAGCGTCCGGGCCAACGTCACGGTCGCGATCGACGCCCGGGGCGTCGTGGCCGCCGCGCCGGCCGGGGCGAAGGCTCTCGATCTCTCCGCCTTCACCTGCCTGCCCGGCCTCATCGACGCCCACACGCACCTCCTTCTCCAGGGGGACGCGCTGCCCGAGGAGTACGACGAGCAGGTGCTGAAGGAGTCGACCTCGTACCGGGCCCTCCGGGGGGCGGCCGCCGGGAAGATCGCTCTCGACCATGGCTTCACGACGGTGCGGGATCTCGGGAGCGAGGGGGCGGGCTTCGCCGACGTCGACCTGAAGAAGGCCTTCGCCCTCGGGATCCTCCCCGGGCCGCGCGTCTTCGCCGCCGGACCGGCGATGGGGACGACGGGGAGCTACCCGCTCCTCGGCTTCTCGTGGGAGCGAAAGATGCCGGACGGCGTCCTGAAGTGCGACGGCGCCGACGACTGCCGCAAGGCCGTCCGGTACCAGGTCCAGTACGGCGTCGACTGGATCAAGCTCTACGCGGACCGGTCGTACTACAGGACGCCCGAGGGGGCCTGGGCCTCGATCGCGAACTACACGCCGGAGGAGATCCGCGCGATCGTGGACGAAGCGCACCGCCTGAGGAAGAAGGTGGCCGCCCATTCGATGACGCCGGTCGGGCACCGCGCCGCCCTCGCCGCGGGGGTCGACACGATCGAGCACGGCGACATCCTCGACGAGGAGACCGTCCGCGCGATGGCCGCGCGGAAGATCCCGTACTGCCCGACGATCACGGTGGCCGACTTCGTGAAGGGGCCTCGGTCGAAGACGAACCCGGTCTGGGACCAGCTCTGGAAGGCCGCGGAGGAGTCGTTCCGCCGCGCCCACGCGGCGGGCGTCCCGATCGCCTTCGGGACCGACGCCGGGGGCTTCGACTGGGACAAGCGGAATCAGGCCGAGGAGTTCTCCTTCATGGTCGCGTGGGGGATGAGCCCGTGGGACGCGATCCGCTCCGCGACGACCGTCGCGGCGGAGTTGCTGGGGCCGTCGAAGGACGGAAAGCTCGGCTGCCTCGACCCCGGCTGCGCGGCCGACCTCGTGGCCGTCGCCGGCGACCCGCTGTCGAACGTGAAGGTCCTCGAGGACGTGAAGGTCGTCGTGGCCGCCGGGAAGGTCGTCAAGGCGCCGCGCTGACCGGCCGAAAAGGAACGGGGCCGCCCGACGGCGGCCCCATGAGGCTCCGGACCGGGAAGTGAGCTACTTCTTGGCCTTCTTGGCTTTCTTGGCCTTCCCGGCCTTCTTCGCGGGCTTCGAGGCGGGCTTCGAGGCGGGCTTCGGAGCTGGCTTGGCGTAGTAGCCCTTCGGGCCGACCTTGCCGAGGGCGGCGACGGACTCGAAGTACTTCGCGAAGGCGATCATGCCGCCCTGCGCCTGCTCCCAGTCGTAGTTCTCGTTCGGGGCGTGGTAGCCGTGCTCCGGGAGGGAGAGGCCGAGGAAGAGGACGGGGACCTTCAGGACTTTCTCCATCGTCAGGATGGCGCCGATGGAGCCCCCCTCGCGGACGAAGACGGGTCGGGCGCCGAAGCCGAACTCCACGGAGCTCCGGACGGCGTCGGCGAGCGGGCCCGTCGTGATCCCCTGGTACGGGTCGAGCCGGTTCTCGAGCTGGACCTTCACGTCGGGGTTCCTCGACTTGACGAACTTCGTGACGAGCTTCGCGATCTTCTCGCCGTTCTGCTTCGGGACGAGGCGGCAGGAGACCTTGACCTCCGCGCGCGGCGGGATGATCGTCTTGATCCCCGGGCCCGTGTAGCCGCCGACGAGGCCGTGCAGCTCGAAGGTCGGCATCGCCCAGATCCGCTTCATGACGTCGAGGGCGTTCTTCGTCCGGATCCTCTTGAAGAGGTGGTCCTTCATGAAGCCGGAGACGGTGAAGCCCGACCGCGCGAAGTCGTCGAGCTCGACCTTCGTCGGCGGGATGACGTCGTCGTAGAAGCCGGGGATCTTCACCCGGCCCGTTGTGGCGTCGAAGCACTCCGAGACGAGCTTCGCCAGCTCGGAGATCGGGTTGCGCGCCGCGCCGCCCGTCACGCCCGAGTGCTGGTCCGTCGTCCCCGTCTCGAGGGAGAAGGTGAAGCCCTGGAGGCCGCGGAGCCCCGCCGGCGCGGCCGGCTTGCCGCGGGCGATCCAGATCGTGTCGGAGACGATCACGGAGTCGGTGGCGAGCTGGGCCGCCGCCGCCGAGATCCCCTTGTGAAAGCTGGGCGACCCGATCTCCTCCTCGAACTCCCAGAGGACCCGGAGGTTCACCGGGAGCTTCGCCGCCGCCGCTGCCTTGATGCCGAAGAGGGCCGTCAGGGCGGGTCCCTTGTCGTCCGTGGTGCCGCGGCCGAAGTAGCGGTCCCCCCGCTTCGTGAAGACGAAGGGCTCCGTCTCCCACGGCTCCGTCTCCTTCGACGCCGGCTGGACGTCGAGGTGGTTGTAGACGGTGACGGTCGGCCAGGCGGGGTTCGTGCCCCACACCCCGTGGACGATGGGGTTCCCGTCGGTCTCGAGGATCGAGGCCGTGCCGCCGAACTTCCGGATCGTCTCGGCGGCGAGCTTGGCCCCCTCGTGGATCGCCGGCTTCATCGTCGGATCGGACGAGACCGTCGGGACCTCCACCCACTCCTTCAGGAGGCTCTCGAACGGCTCGCGGTTCTTCTCGGCGAAGGTAAGAAGCCTGTCTTTTTCGAGGTGACTCATGCCGGAGAGTCTACCCCCGGCCGTCACTCCGCGGCGGGGGTCCCGGGCCCGGCCGGAGGCCGTCCGCGCCGCTCCAGACGCTCGCGCCGCCGCTGCAGCCGCTCCTCTTCCTGCTTGTAGAGGTACTTGATTGCGTGCTTCGGCACGAGGAGGTTCGGCGCCCCTTCGCGGTTCACCTTCAGGACGTCCTTGTCGTACCACTCGATCCAGCCCCGGATCTCCTCGCCGTCCAGGAGCTTCACGACGATCGGGGTCCGCGCCTGCATCTGCTTCAGGTAGTAGAAGGCTTCGGCGTTCGTCTGCTCCGGCGGGGCCATCTTCCGGGAGGAGGGGGCGCGCAGCCCCTGGTCCCGCCGGATCTCGGCCAGCGAGGGGCGGATCAGCTTGCGCGGGCCCAGCTCGACGACGGGCTCCGACGAGGGGGTCGGCGCGGGGGGCTCGCCGCCGGCGGGCGGCTTCCGGGACGTGGCCATCACGTCATCTCCTACGGATCTCCCGGCAGGATGTTTGTGGAGCGGAGTGTAATCCGATCCTCCGCCCGATGCGAGCGCGTCTCAGGACACCGGTGGCGCGGCCGGCGGGGCCGTCGCGCACCATGAGTGACCCGGTCGTCACGCTGCTCC
>DAOMFB010000182.1:0-6293 GCA_035429585.1 Thermoanaerobaculia bacterium | reverse complement strand
GCCCGGAAGGCCCTCGAGGCCGCCCGGGAGGTCGAGCGGATCACGAACGAGAGGTTCCGGTCGGGCGTCGTGAAGATGCTCGACCTCCTGGATGCGACGACGGCGCGCCGCGAGGCCGAGACGCGCGAGCTGGTGGCCCGCGCCGAGGCGCACGCCGCCGCCCTGCGGCTCGCCGTGAAGGCCGGCCGGCGCCCGGAAAGCGTCCTGCCCTGAGGAAGACGGAGGAAGGAATGAAGCTCTGGAGAACCGCCCCCGCGACGCTCGCCGCGCTCGCCCTCGCCGCCGCCGCGTGCGGCGGCCGGCACGAGACGAAGGAGGCCGCCCCGCCGCCGGTGACGGCCGCTCTCGCCACTGCCGAGGCGGCGGAGCTCCCGGACCGCGTCGAGCTGTACGGCACGGTCGAGGCCGCAAAGACCGCCGCCATCTCGAGCCGCGTCATGGCCAACGTCGTCGCCGTCCCCGTGAGAACGGGCGACCTCGTCGCCGAGGGAGCCGTCCTCGTCGAGATCGACCCGGCCACCGCGAAGGGGCAGGAGGCCCAGGCGAAGGGGGCGCTGGCGCAGGCGCGCGCGGCCCTCGCCCTCTCCGACCGGAACTACCAGCGGTTCCAGGCCCTCGCCGCCTCGGGCTCGGCCTCGGACCTCGAGCTCGACATGGCCCGGATGCAGTACGAGCAGGCCCGGGGGGCCGTCCAGCAGGCGGAGGGGGCGGTCGAGGCCGCATCGTCCGTCTCGCGCGAGTCGCGCGTCACGGCGCCCTTCGCGGGGCGCGTCGCCGCGCGGATGGTCGACCCGGGAGACTTCGCGGCGCCCGGGCGCCCGCTCGTCGTTCTCGAGTCGGCGACGGGACGGCGGCTCGCCGTTGCCGTCCCGGCTTCGACGACCGCGGCGTCGGGACTGAAGGCCGGCCAGACCGTTTCCGTCCGCCTGGACGGCGCCCCGGCGGAGGTCCCCGGCGCCGTCGCGGAGATGTCCCCCGGCGCGGACCCGGCGAGCCACACGTTCACGGCGAAGATCGAGCTGGCGGGGGCGCCCGCCGCCACGGGCCTGACCGGCCGCGCCTTCGTCCGCGCCGCGGTCCGGAAGACGGTCCTCGTCCCCGCCGCCGCCGTCGTCCAGAGCGGGGGCCTCCCGATGGTCGTCGTCCGGGACGCCGAGGGGAAGGCCCGCTCGCGCGCCGTCACCACGGGGGCGGCGCAGGACGGAACGGTGGAGATCCTCTCCGGCCTCTCCGGGGGCGAGACCGTCCTGGTCTCCCTGAAGACCCTTCCGGCCGACGGCGCCCCGGTCCGGGAGGCGGCGAAGTGAGCCGGAACCCCACGCCGGGCCCGCCGCCCGACGCGCGGCGCGAGGCGCTGCGGCTGAAGATGACGCGCCGGCCGCTCGGCGCCTCCGGGCGGCTCGCGAAGGCCTTCCTCGAGTCGAAGCTGACGCCGCTCCTCGTCGTGGCGTCGCTCCTCCTCGGCTTCTTCTCGCTCCTGATCACGCCCCGCGAGGAGGAGCCGCAGATCAAGGTCCCGATGATCGACGTGATGGTCGCGATGCCCGGGGCCTCCCCCGAGGAGGTGGAGCGCCGGGTGGTCTCCCCCGTCGAGAAGGCCCTCTACGAGATCGCGAACGTCGAGTACATCTACTCGATCTCCCAGCCCTCGGGCGGCCTCGTCATCGTCCGCTTCCTCGTCGGCACGGACCCCGACCAGGCCGTCGTCCGCGTCCACGCGAAGCTCGCCGAGCTGGCGCCCGCGCTGCCGCCCGGCGCGCTGCCGCCCGTCGTGGCGCCCCGCGGGATCGACGACGTCCCCGTCGCCGCCTGGACGCTCTGGTCGAACGACGTCTCGCCGATGCGCCTCCGGCAGGTGGCCGACGAGCTGAAGACCGAGTTCACCCGCCACCCCCGCGTCGCGCAGGTCACGATCCTCGGCGGGCAGCGGCGCGTCCTCCGCGTCACGTTCGACCGCGACCGCCTCGCCGCGCACGGCGTCTCCCTGGTCCAGGCGTACCAGTCGCTCTCCAGCCTCAACTGGCGGCTCCCCGCCGGGAGCTTCGCCTCGGGGAATACCCAGACCGCGGTCGAGGTCGGCTCGCTCTTCCGGCGCGCCGAGGACGTCGGCTCGGCCGTCGTCGGCGCCTTCCAGGGGAAGCCCGTCTACCTGCGCGAGGTGGCCACGGTGGCCGACGGCCCCGAGGAGCCTTCCCAGTACGCGTGGATGCTGACGAAGGACGGCACGGACGCCCCGGCGGTGACGGTCGCCGTCGCGAAGAAGCCGGGGACGAACGCGGTCGACCTCGTCCGGGACCTCGACGAGCGGCTCGCCCGGCTCAAGGGACCGGTCGTCCCGTCGAACGTCCGGATCACGAAGACGCGCGACTACGGGCGGACCGCCGACGAGAAGTCGTCGGAGCTGATCTTCCACGTCGGGCTGGCGACGGTCTCCGTCGTCCTCCTGATGGCCCTCTTCCTCGGCCGGCGCGAGGCGCTCGTCGTCCTCGTGGCCGTCCCGGCCACGCTCGCGCTGACCCTTTTCTCGTCGTACCTGTTCGGCTACACGCTGAACCGCGTCACCCTCTTCGCCCTCATCTTCGCGATCGGCATCCTCGTGGACGACGCGATCGTCGTCGTCGAGAACGTCCACCGGCATTACGAGCTCGGCTGGGGCGAGCCGCGCCTGGCCACCGTCTACGCCGTGGACGAGGTCGGGAACCCGACGATCCTCGCGACCTTCGCGGTCGTCGCGGCCCTCCTCCCGCTCGCGTTCGTCTCGGGGCTCATGGGGCCCTACATGCGGCCCATCCCGGTCAACGCCTCGGCGGCGATGATCTTCTCCCTCCTCGTCGCCTTCGTCGTCTCGCCCTGGCTCACCTTCCGCCTCTTCCGGAAGTACGCCGAGGAGCACCGGACGGGCCCCGACCGCTTCGCGCCCGACGCGGCCACGCCGGCCGAGGGGAAGCTCGAGCGCCTCTACCGGCGCCTCTTCACGCCGCTTCTCGAGAGAGCGGCCCGGCGGTGGGCCCTCCTCGGGGCCGTCGCCCTCCTGCTCGTCCTCTCGTGCGGGCTCTTCGTCCTCCGGGCCGCCAAGGTCAAGATGCTCCCGTACGACAACAAGAGCGAGCTGCAGGTCGTCCTCGACATGCCCGAGGGGACGACCCTGGAGGCCACGGCCGCCGCGGCCCGCGCCCTCGCCGCGATCGCACGGGAGGTCCCCGAGGTGCGGGACGTGCAGGTCTACGCCGGCACCTCGGCCCCCTTCAACTTCAACGGGCTCGTCCGCCACTACTTCCTCCGGTCGGGTCCGCTCGTGGCCGACCTGCAGGTCAACCTCGCCCCGAAGGACGACCGCCGGCGCGACAGTCACACGATCGCCAAGGACGTGCGGACCCGCGTCGCGGAGGCCGGGCGGAAGCTCGGCGCGAACGTGAAGGTGACGGAGGTCCCGCCCGGTCCCCCCGTCCTGTCGACGATGGTGGCCGAGATCTACGGGCCGGACCCGAAGGAGCGGATCGCCCTCGCGAAGCAGGTCCGCGGGATCTTCGAGTCGACCCCGGGGGTCGTCGACACGGACTGGCTCGTCCAGGCCCCGGGGCCGCGGCTCGAGCTCCTCGTGGACCGCGACAAGGCGGCGCTCTCGGGCGTCAGCCCGGAGGTCGTCGTCAAGACGCTCCGGATCGCCCTCGACGGCGGAGAGGCGGGTCTGCTGCGCGACAAGACGGCTCGCTCGGCCGTGCCGATCGTCCTCCGCCTCGAGCGGGCGCAGCGCTCCGGACTCGAGGGGCTCCTCTCCACGACCGTCCCCTCGATGACCGGGAAGCTCGTCCCGCTCCGGGAGCTCGTGACCGTCCGGCCGGACGTGCGGGAGACGTTCGTCTACCACAAGAACCTGCAGCCGGTGACCTACGTCCTCGCCGAGATGGCGGGGGTGGCGGAGGCGCCCGTCTACGGGATCCTCGACATGAAGGGCCGGATCGAGGCCCTGAAGCAGCCGGACGGGCGGCCCCTGCCGGTCCTCTCGACGGCGCTCCCGGCCGACACGACCTCCTACGCCATGAAGTGGGACGGCGAGTGGCACATCACGTACGAGGTCTTCCGCGACATGGGGATCGCCTTCGCGGCCGTCCTCGTCCTGATCTACGTCCTCGTCGTCGGCTGGTTCCGGTCGTTCGTGACGCCCCTCATCATCATGGCGCCGATCCCGCTGACGCTGATCGGCATCGTCCCCGCCCACGCCCTCTTCGGCGTCTTCTTCACGGCGACGTCGATGATCGGGTTCATCGCCCTCGCGGGGATCATCGTGAGGAACTCGATCCTCCTCGTCGACTTCATCAACCTCGAGATCCTCGCCGGCGAGCCGCTCGAGGAGGCCGTCATCAAGGCGGGCGCCGTCCGCTTCCGGCCGATCGTCCTGACGGCGCTGGCCCTCGTGGCCGGCGGCGGCGTCATCCTCCTCGACCCGATCTTCCAGGGGCTCGCGGTGGCCCTCATCTCGGGGGTCCTCGTGGCCACGGCGCTCACCCTCGTCGTCATCCCGCTCCTCTACTACATGTATCTGAAGACCGTCGGCACGTCCGACCTCGGAGGTGAAGAAGCGTGAACGTCAACGACTGGCTCCGCGCGATCGCGGGTCTCTTCGTCGTCCTCTCCGTCGCCCTCGGCCATCTCGTCCACCCGGGCTTCTATCTCTTCACGGCGTTCGTGGGGCTGAACCTCTTCCAGTCGGCCTTCTCGAAGTGGTGCCCGATGATGTGGATCCTCCGGAAGCTCGGGGTGAGGGACGCGGCGGCATGAAGCTCCTCATGGTCATCGTCGAGGAGTCGTGCAAGGAGCAGGTCGAGGTGATCCTCGGCCGGGCGGGCGTCCGCGGGTTCACGGAGATCCCGGGCGTCGCGGGGATCGGAGCGACGGGCCCCCGCCTCGGCTCCGCCGCGTTTCCCAAGACGTCGGCCGTCATCCTGACGCTCCTCGAGGACGGCGAGGTGACGCGCGTGGGAGACGCGATACGCGCCGGCTGCCCCGCCTCCGGGCGGGCCCACCTGATCACGTGGACCGCCGAGGCCCTCGGCGGCTGAGCGGGAGGAACGCGATGCCGATGTTCGAGTACGTCTGCCGCGAGTGCGGGGAGCGCTTCGAGGAGCTCCGGAGCGTCCGCGACGACGGACCGCCCCCGGAGTGCCCCGCCTGCGGCTCGACGGAGGCGACGAAGCTCTTCTCCGCCTTCGCGACGTCGTCGGCCGGGACCGGAGGCGGCGGAGCGTCCTCGTGCGGCGGCTCCGGCCGCTTCACGTGAGGGTGACGCCGCGGGGCCCGTCGGGCCCCCTCTGCCCGTCCCCCGCCGCGCCGGCCCCGTCGCCGATTGACGCGGAGGCGCTCCTTGCCCATATTGGCGCCGTGGCGGCTGACGGACACCTGACCCTCTCCGAGGCGGCGCGCGAGCGGGTGGCCGCGCGCTTCCGCGCCCTCGGCGAGCCGACCCGGCTCCGGGTCCTCGAGCGCCTGTTCGAGGGCCCGGCCTCGGTCAACGAGATCCTCGAGCACGTCGGAGGGACGCAGGCGAACGTCTCCAAGCACCTCGCCCTCCTCTACGCGGCGGGCCTCCTCTCCCGGAAGAAGGTCGGCACGCGGACGGTCTACGCGATCTCCGACCCGACGCTGAAGAGGATCTGCTCGATCGTCTGCGCCGAGGTGGAGCGGAGCGCGAAGAGCGACGCCGACGCCGTCCTCGGCCGTCCCCGCCGGCGCTAGAGCCGCTCCCCGCGCTTCCCCCGCCGCCCCGGGCGCGTTACGCTCGCGGGGTCATTCCCGAAAACGGCCGCTCCGCGGCCGCAAGGAGGCGCCTGGTGGAAGGTGATCTTCGTCCGGCCGAAGGCGCGGCCCCGACGACCCGCCGCAGCGTGATCGACGCCCTGCTCGGCACGAGCTTCGTCGCGTGGCTCCTCGCCGTCGTCTATCCGGTCCTCCGCTACCTCACCCCGCAGAAGGAGGCCGGAGGCGCGAGCTCGGTCACCCTCACGGACGCCCAGAAGGGGGAGCTCCAGAACGCCGGCTCCCTCATCACGCGGATCGGGACGGACCGCGTCATCGTCCTCAGGAAGAAGGACGGCAAGCTGGCGGCTTTCTCGGCCAAGTGCACGCACGAGGGGTGCACCGTCCAGTACGTCCCCGCCGACGCCCTGATCTGGTGCGCCTGCCACAACGGCAAGTTCTCGCTCGACGGGCGCGTCCTCTCGGGGCCGCCGCCGCGGCCGCTCGCGGCGTTCGCCGTGGAGACCGCCGCCGGCGGCGCCGTGACGATCTCGAGGACC
>DAOMFB010000181.1:0-6304 GCA_035429585.1 Thermoanaerobaculia bacterium | reverse complement strand
CCCAATCCCGAACCTGCGCGCGAATTGCGGACGCGTCCCGGGACGGCTCGGCGCTTGCAGAGCGCGCGACGTCGTGAAGCAGCCCTTCCGCGAGTGGGAGAATTGGTGAACCGCACGTTCCGGATCGCCCGGCCGGGAGGCCCGCAGTGAGGGGGGCATGTCCGAGAGTCTGACGACGACGCGAGGCCCCTCTCTCCAGGAACTCCTGGACATGGAGAAGATGACGCTCTCGGCCAAGCCCCGGGCGGCCCAGAGCGGAACCGAACGCTGGATGAGGTACTTGGGCTTCCCGGGGGGGATCGCCCTCTTCCTCCTCATCTACTTTCTCCCGCCGGGCGCCGGCCTCAGCGGGGCCGCGCAGGCCGGCGCGGCCTCGTTCGCGCTCGCCCTCGTCTGGTGGGTCACGGAGCCGTTCCCGACCTACGTCACCTCGCTGGCTCTGATGTTCCTCCTCCTCGTGACACGGACCTCGGGCGCGAAGCCGATCATGGACGTCCTCGGGATGGAGGTCATCTGGCTCAACCTCCTCGCCTTCATCCTGAGCTCCATGCTGGTGAAGACGCGCCTCGCCAAGCGGATGTCCCTCTTCCTGATCGTGAAGTTCGGCCGGAAGGCTCCCTCGGCGCTCCTCGCCTTCGTGATCATCCAGCTGGCCCTGGCCCCCCTCATTCCCGCCACGGCCGCCCGGTGCGTCATGACGCTTCCGCTGATGATCGTCGTGGCCAGCATCTACGGCTCGACGGAGGAGGCGCCGAACAACTTCGGCCGGAACATGTTCCTTCTGAACCTGGCCGGGATCTCGGTCCTCTCGTCGGTCAGCATGACGGGCTCGAGCGCGAACCTGATCGCCGTCGGCCTCATTCAGAGCATGGGAGGGCACCGGATCTACTACATGGACTGGATGCGGGCGGGTGCGCCGATCGCCATCGTCACGATGGGGATCATGTGGATCCTGGGGCGGAAGCTGATCTTCCCGATCGCGCCGGCGCAGCAGGCGCCGTGCGTGGAGGGCGGGCTCCCGCTCATCGAGGCCCAGTACCGGGCGATGGGGCCGCTTTCCTTCGCGGAGAAGAAGGCCCTCGCCATCTTCGGCCTCGTCCTCTTCCTCTGGATGACGGACATCTTCCACATGCGCTGGTTCGGCGTGGAGATCACCGCCCCGTTCGCCGCGCTCCTCGGCGCCGTTCTCGTCCTCTTCCCCCGCTGGGGCGTCCTGCAGTGGCAGGAGGCCGAGATCCCGTGGCACCTCCTGATCTTCAGCGCGGGCGCCTATGCGGGCGGCCTCGCACTCGACGAGACGGGGGCGGCCGAGTGGGCCGTCCGGATGCTCTTCGGCGGGCTGAACCTGAAGGCGATCCCGTTCGGCGCGGCCTACACGCTCATCGTCGCCGTGATGATGTACAGCCACCTCCTTACGACGTCCAAGACGGTCCGGACGATCATCATGATCCCGATCATCATCACGATGGCCAAGGCGCTCGGCTGGGACCCCGTGTCGCTCGCCCTCCCCGCGGCGCTGACGATCGACTGGGTCGTCGGGCTTCCGATCAGCGGGAAGCCCAACGTCATCCTCTTCTCGACGAACCAGTACTCCGTCATCGACAACTTCAAGTACGGCATGACGGTCTGCACCGTCGGCCTCCTCCTCCTCGTCCTCTCCGCCGCGACGTGGTTCCACTGGCTCGGGATCACCCCTTCCTTCTGGGCGATGCCGAAATGAGCCCGGGACCGACGGCGCGGCTCCTTCTTTTCCTTCTCGCGGTCGCCGCTCCCGGCGCCCGCGCGGCCGGGATCGCGAGCCACGTCACGCGCCTCGCGGTCGGCCCCGACGGCTCCGGACGAGCGACCTGCACGGTCGTCGCGACCGGAGCCCCGTCGGAGACGCTCGCGATCCCGCTGCCGGCCGGAGGGTGGGCGAACCTGCGCCTCTCCGGCGGGCCCGAGGGCCTCCTCCTCGACCCGCCGGCACCCGGCGCCGCCGCCGTCCGGGTCACGCTCCCGCCCGAGGCGGCGGCGACGACGACCTTCACCCTGGCGTGGGACGTTCCCGAGGCCCTCGCCCGGGCGGAGAACCCCGCGGCCGGGGAGAAGCTGACGATCCCCCGGGGAAGCCGCACCCTCCGGGTCGCGTTCGTGAACACGCAGGCGGCGACGATCGGGGAGTTCGAGACGCTCGTCGTCCTCCCGCCCGGCTGGCGCGTCCACGCCATCCGCGAGCAGTTCCCCCGGCCGAAGAGATCGGAGGTGGAGCCCCGGGTCCGGCTCGGGGCCGACGGGGGCCTCCAGAACGCCCTCCTCCAGCTGGACGCGATGAAGCAGGGGGACTCGACCTCGATGCAGCTGGAGGTGGGCCCCGACGGGCCCTCCCCTCTCTGGATCGTGGCCGGCGTCGCCCTCTCGGCCCTCTACCTCGTGAAGTTCCGGGACCTCGTGGCCCGGCCCAAGGAGTGAACATGACGGACCCCTTCGCCAAGAACGTCGCCACAACGGCCGAGGAGGCCGCGAAGATCGTTCCCCGCGCCGAGTTCCGGGTCTTCGGCCACGGCGTCATCGACCGCGTGAAGGAGCGGATGTGGAACGGCAAGACCGTCCTCTTCCAGGCCCGGAAGATGCCCGCCGAGACCTACTTCCTGAGCCGCCGCACGAACGAGGCCAACGTGAAGGTGCGGGACGGCCTTCTCGACATCAAGACCAAGGTCGGCGAGACGCCCGAGGGATACGAGATCTTCCAGCCGCGCGGGAAGTTCCAGTTCCCCGTGAAGCAAGCCGACCTCCGGACGATCCTGGAGCACCTCAAGGTCGAGATGGCGCTCGACCGCGACACGTACACGATCGACGACTTCATCCAGATGGCCCGCCGGCATCCGGAGATGGCGGCCGTGTCCGTCGAGAAGATGCGGTTCGGATTCACGATCGACGGGGTCATCTGCGAGTACGCCCAGGTCTGGTTCAACGGCGCGCTCGTCGAGTCGGCCTGCGCGGAGAGCGAGAACTACGCGGGCATGAAGAAGGTCGTCGAGGGTCTCGGGATCGCCGACCTCCCGAACACGAACTATCTCCGGGCCGCCAAGCGCGTCGTGGGGATGGACTGACCGCGCCGGAGACGGCGAAGAGGACGACGATGCCGCTGCTCTTCCGGAGGACCCGGGCCCTCGAGGCCCAGATCGACCAGCTTCTCGACGCCATCAGCGAAGGGTGCCTCGTCTTCGGCCAGGGGATCGAGGACTACCTGCGCCCGGACCCGGAGCGGTTCGAACAGCGGCTTCACGCGGTCGGGGAGTTCGAGCACAAGGCCGACGCGCTCCGGCGGGAGATCGAGACCCGCCTCTACACGGAGTCGCTCATCCCCGACCACCGGGGAGACGTCCTCGGCCTCCTCGAGAACATCGACAACGTCATCGACGAGGCGAAGAAGACCCTCTCCCAGTTCGCCGTCGAGCGGCCTGAGATCCCCGGCGACCTCGCGCCGGACTACCTCGAGCTGGCCCGCGCGTCCGTCGAGTCGGCCCAGCACATCGTCTCGGCCGTGCGGGCTTTCTTCCGCGACATCACGGCGGTCCCCGACCACATCCACAAGGTCTACTTCTACGAGAAGGAGGCGGACCGCCTCGCGGACCGCCTGAAGCGGAAGATCTTCGCGCGCGACCTCGAGCTGGCCCGGAAGATCCACCTCCGGTACTTCTGCCTTCACGTCGAGACCGTCTCGGACCGCGCCGAGGACGTGGCCGACCGCCTCTCGATCTACACGATCAAGCGGACGATCTGACCGAGGCGCTCCAGCGTGACGTGGCTCTTCCTCACGAGCGGGCTCTTCCTCGGCTGGGCGCTGGGGGCCAACGACGCGGCCAACCTCTTCGGGACCGCCGTCGGGACGAAGATGCTCCGGTTCCGGACGGCGGCCCTCGTCGGGAGCGTCTTCGTCGTGATCGGCGCAGTCGCGGGAGGCCACGGCGTGACTCAAACGCTCGGCCGCCTCGGCGCCATCGACGCGATCGCCGGCGCCTTCATGGTCGCCCTCGCGGCCGGCCTCGCCGTCGTCCTTCTGCTCGAACGGACGGGGCTCCCCGTCTCGATCACGCAGGCCATCGTCGGGGCGATCCTCGGCTGGAACCTCTTCAACGGCCGGCCGACCGACGTCAAGACCCTCGCCCAGCTCCTCTCGTCCTGGCTCCTCAGCCCGCTCCTCGCCGGCACCTTCGCCGCCGTCCTCTTCGTCGGAATGCGCGCCGCCATCCCGAAGCTGAAGGTTCACCTCCTCGAGGTGGACGCCCTGACGCGCGCCGGCCTCCTCGCCGTGGGCGCCTTCGCGGCGTTCAGCCTCGGGATGAACGACATCGCGAACGTCATGGGGGTCTTCGTCCGCGTCTCGCCCTTCCCCGAGTCGACGGCCCTCGGTCCCTTCCGGGCCACGAGCGTCGAGATGCTCTTCCTTCTCGGCGGACTCGCGATCGCCGCGGGGATCGTGACCTACTCCGAGCGGGTCATGCTGAAGCTCGGGACGGGGCTGACCTCGCTCTCGCCCCTCGCGGCCCTCCTCGTCGTCCTCTCCTCGGGAACCGTCCAGTTCCTCTTCGGATCGGCGGCGCTGCAGAGCGCCCTCCACGCCCGCGGCCTCCCGGGCTGGCCGCTCGTCCCCGTCTCGGCGACGCAGGCGGTCGTCGGGGCCATCCTCGGGATCTCGCTCGTCCGGCGGAGCGGCATCCGGGTCCGGGAGCTCGGGAAGATCGCCCTCGGCTGGGTCGTCGCCCCGGCCGTGGCGCTGCTGATCGCCCTCCTCGGCCTCTACGTCCTGCGGAACGTCTTCGAGCTGCCGGTGAGCGCGGCACCGCGGGCGCCTTCGGTGACCGCGCCGGCGGCGCGGTAAGAGCTCCGTTGGCGACGGCAGGGGACGGCCGCCGGCCGGCCGTCCGGACGGGCGCGCGGTGAAGTGGCTCTACCTCTCGAGCGGCCTCTTCCTCGGCTGGTCGCTCGGCGCGAACGACGCCGCGAACGTCTTCGGCACCGCCGTCGGGACGAAGATGGTCCGGTTCGGGACGGCAGCGGCGGTTGCCGGGATCTTCGTCGTGATCGGCTCCGTCTCGGGCGTCTCGGGGGCCACCGACACCCTCGGGGCGCTCGGCGCCGTGGAGACGCTTCCGGCCGCCTTCGTCCTCGCCCTGGCGGCCGGCCTTGCCGTCCTCCTTCTCCTGAGGCAGACGGGACTTCCGGTCTCCACGACCCAGGCGATCGTCGGCGCCCTCGTCGGGTTCAACGTCTTCACCGCGCGGACGACGGACCTCGCCGTACTGGGCCGGATCGTCTCGTCGTGGCTCGTCTGCCCCGCGCTCTCGGCGGCCTTCGCGGCCGGCCTCTTCGTCGTGGCGAAGGCGTGGATGCGGCGCGCGAAGATCCACCTGCTGGAGGTGGACGCCTGGACCCGCCTCGGTCTTCTCGTGGTCGGCGGGTTCGGCGCCTACACGCTCGGACAGAACAACATCGCGAACGTGATGGGGGTCTTCGTCCGCGTGTCGCCGTTCCCTGAACGGGTCCGGCTCGGCCCGGTCCAGGTCACCGGCACGGAGATGCTCTTCCTCTCGGGAGGGCTCGCCATCGCCCTCGGCATCGGCACCTACTCCCATCGCGTCATGAGGAAACTCGGCGCCGGCCTGACCGCGCTCTCCCCCCTGGCGGCCCTCGTCGTGGTCTTCGCCGCGGCGGCGGTCCTGTTCCTCTTCGCCTCTCCGGGTCTGCAGCGATCTCTCCGGGGCCACGGCCTCCCGTCCGTCCCCCTCGTGCCGGTCTCCAGCTCCCAGGCCGTCGTGGGGGCCATCCTCGGGATCTCCCTCGTCCGCAGGAGCGAGATCCGGACCCGGGAGCTGGCGAAGATCGTGGCCGGCTGGGTGGCCGCGCCGCTCGCTGCGATGGTCCTTTCCCTGGTCGGACTCTTCGTCGCTCGGAACGTCTTCGACCTCCCCGTCGCCCCGGATCAGCCGGTTCGCCATGCCGCCCGCGCTGCGAGAGACGGTTCGCTCTCCCCGGGAACCGGAGCCGCGAACCCGGTATCCTCGTCCCGCTGAGCCGGAGCTTTCATGGCCCGCCCTGACGCCGTCGTTTCCGAGCCTCCCGCCGTCGTCGACGTGACCGGCTGGAGCGAGGAGCGGCTGGCGGGCCTCTCCCTCGGCGCGGACGAGGTCCTCCTGGTCCGGGTCCCGCCGGACGCTCCGGCTCCTCTCGAACGGCTCCGGGTGCTCCGGACGCGGTATCCGGCGGCGGCGCTGGTCGCTCACGCGCCGGAGGCGCCCGAGCGGCTTCAGCTCGAGCTGCT
>DAOMFB010000180.1:0-6340 GCA_035429585.1 Thermoanaerobaculia bacterium | reverse complement strand
GACGTCGTCCTGAACGTCCGGCTCTACGACGAGAAGGAACGGTATCTCGCCTCGGCCGGCGGGAAGGTGGACGAGCCGGTTCTCCGGCCCGACGCCAGCTCGAGCTTCTCCATCTTCGTCCAGGCGCCGCCGGGCGTCGCACCCTCCGGAAAGATGAAGACCCTCGGCTTCGGCACGTCGGGGGGAGGGGCCTCGCTGGAGGGGAGCTGGCGGACGCTCGGGCGGGCCGAGGCCGAGGTCGTCTCCCAGGCCGAGTCCTGTCCGGGGGAGAAGCCTCCGGAGAGCCCGCCCGCACGGGAGGCGCCCGCCCCCGCGGCAACGCCACCGGTGGTCCCGCGCTGAGGCTCAGGGCTTCGGGGGCTCGGGCTCCGGGATGGGGAGGGTCCGCTTCGCGAGAATGTAGCGGCTCTGGATCAGGAGAACCGCCGCGCGCGTGTTCGGGTTCTTCGTGAAGGAAGCGATCGTCCCCTCGACGCCCTGCTTGTCGTTCTTCCAGCCGTAGTCCTCGATGAAGCGGTTCGGCCGGTCGGGCTTGCCCCATTCCGCCGAGAGGTGCCGGAAGACGGGGTCCGCCGAGGCGGGCGGGATCTCGAGCTGCACCTCGCAGAGGCGGGCCTGGAAGTACTTGTAGATGATCCGCGACACCTCGGCGCCGCCGAACTCCAGGTCGTCTCCGTCGAGGGTGTAGAAGCGGTCGGCGCCCGACTCCTCGAGGAGGGTCATCCCCGGACGCGGGGCGTCCCCCCACTTCATGTCGCGGAAGCCGGGCCGGAGGCCCCGCTCGTCCTTCTTTCCGCCGAAAAGCGCCATCGGTGACGGTCCTTTTCAGCCGGAATCTTAACCGAGGCCTCGCCGGGCCGGCTCAGGAATGGGCCGGCACGCGCGACTCGAGGAGCTTCGTGAACTGCGAGAGCCAGACCGGGTGGGCCGGCCACGCCGGCGCCGTCACGAGGTTGCCATCCGTCACGGCCTGGTCCACCGCGATCTCCGCGTACCGCCCGCCGGCCCGCGTCACCTCGGGGCCGACGGCGGGGTAGGCCGAGCACTTCCTCCCGTCGAGGACTCCCGCGGCCGCGAGGAGCTGCGCGCCGTGGCAGATGGACGCGATCGGCTTTCCGCCGGCCGCGAAGTGCCGGACGATCTCGAGGACGCGCGCGTTCAGGCGGAGGTACTCGGGCGCCCGCCCGCCCGGGATGACGAGCGCGTCGTAGGCCGCCTCCTTCACCTCGTCGAACGAGAAGTTGAGGGCGAAGTTGTGCCCCGGCTTCTCGCTGTAGGTCTGGTCTCCCTCGAAGTCGTGGACGGCCGTCCGCACCTTGTCGCCCGCCTTCTTCCCGGGGCAGACGGCGTGGACCGTGTGCCCGACCATCTGGAGGGCCTGGAACGGGACCATCACCTCGTAGTCCTCGACGAAGTCGCCGACGAGCATCAGGATCTTCTTCGACATGGCCGGCCTCCTTAGGCGCATTCTCTCTCTCCGCCGGCCGCCCGTCCGGCGGGAACGGGCAAGCTGATGCGGGCGAATCAATGACAGCCGCGCCGGGGGAGCGCTATCACGTCGGCGGGGAGGTCGTATGAGGCGTTCGCTCGTCCCCGCCGTCCTCATCCTTCTCGCGGCCGGCGCTCCCGCCGTCGCAGCCGGGCTTCCGGCCGGGGCGACCGGCACGTGGAGCGTCGACACGTCGCACTCGAAGGTCGGCTTCGAGGTGCGCCACTTCGTGGCCGACGTGAAAGGGCGTTTCAACGACTTCTCCGGCGTCGTCCGGCTCGACGCGGCGAAGCCCGAGGCCTGCTCCGTGGAGCTGACGGTGAAGGTCGCGAGCGTCGACACGTTCGAGCCGCAGCGCGACGCGCACCTCCGGGAGCCCGACTTCTTCGACGCCGCGAGGCACCCCGAGATCCGGTTCGTCAGCCGGAAGGTCGCCCGGCGAAGCGACACGGAATGGGAGGTGACGGGCGACCTGACGATGAAGGGCGTGACGAAGGAGGTCCTCCTTCCCGTGACCTTCAAAGGGATCACGCGGGACAGCTGGGAGCGAGAGCGGGCCGTCTTCGAAGCCTCGCTCACCCTCAACCGGCAGGACTACGGCCTCAACTGGAGCCGGCTCTTCGACCAGGGCGGCTTCGTCATGGCCGACGACGTCGCCGTCTCCATCCGCCTCGAAGCCACCCGCCCGACGCCGGCGGCGAAGTAAGGCCACGTCCGCACATCCGGTCGACGTCGCAATCGACGCACAGGCAGGAGGGGAGAACTGGTACCCCCAGCGGGATTCGAACCCGCGATCTCCACCTTGAAAGGGTGGCGTCCTGGGCCGCTAGACGATGGGGGCACCCGGACGGAAGGCGGATGGTAGCGCTTTTCTGCGAATGGTGAGCCCTGCGGGACTCGAACCCGCGACCCCCTGCTTAAAAGGCAGGTGCTCTACCGGCTGAGCTAAGGGCTCCCCGAAATCAGTCTATCAGCGCGAACGGGCTCAGCCGACGAGGCTCGGCTTCAGCCATTCGTCGAGGACGGTGCCGGGGCGGAGGATCGTCTCCTCGCGTTTCGCCCCGTTCGAGAGCAGGGCCACGCGGGTCTCGACGATCTCCTCCAGCGCGAGGACGTACTCCCGCGCGCGGGCCGGGAGCCGGTCGAAGCTCTCCACGCCCGCGGTCGGCGCCTGCCACCCCGCGAAGCTGCGGTAGACCGGCTTCGCGGTCTCGTAGAGGTCGGCGCGCGCCGGGATCTCGGTGACCGTCTTCCCGCCGATCTCGTAGCCGACCGCGATCCGGATTTCGGGGAACTCGTCGAGGACGTCGAGCTTCGTCAGGGCCAGCGCGTCGATCCCCGAGAGGCGGACGGCGGTCTTCGCGACGACCGCGTCGAACCAGCCGACGCGCCGCGGGCGGCCGGTGACGGTGCCGAACTCGTGCCCGCGCTCGCGGATCCGGTCCCCGGTCGCGTCGAACAGCTCGGAGGGGAAGGGCCCGGAGCCGACGCGCGTCGTGTACGCCTTCATGACGCCGACGACGGCCGAGAGGACCTTGGGGGCGATGCCGAGGCCCACCGCGGCGCCGCCGGCGTTGCAGGAGGAGGACGTGACGAAGGGGTAGGTGCCGTGGTCGACGTCCAGCATGCACCCCTGCGCCCCTTCGCAGAGGAGCTTCGCTCCCTCGCGGAGTCGCCCGTCGAGGAAGGCGCTGGTGTTCGTGACGTGGCGGGCCAGCTTCCGGCCGCACTCCACGTACGTCTCGAGCGTCTCGTCCACGTTCGGGGCTTCGAGGCCGTAGAAGTGCGACAGGACCGAGGCGTGGTGCGTGAGGAGCGGCCGCGCCGCCTGCCGGAAACGGTCCGGGTCGACGAGGTCGGCGATCCGCACGCCGGTGCGGTTCGCCTTCGTCTCGTACGTGGGACCGATGCCGCGCGAGGTGGTGCCGATGTTCGCGCCGGCCAGCGCCTTCTCCCGCGCGCCGTCGAGCAGGGCGTGGGTCGGGAGGATGACGTGCGCGCGGTCGGAGAGCTTCAGGTTGTCCTCGACGGTGACGCCGGCCGCGCGGAGGCCGTCGATCTCGGCGAGGAGGGCGCGCGGGTCGATGACGAGGCCGTTCCCGATGACGTTGACGAGGCCCGGCCGGCAGATGCCGGAGGGGACGAGGCGGAGGGCGAAGTGCTTGTCGCCGAACTTGACGGTGTGGCCGGCGTTGTGGCCCCCCTGGAATCGGGCCACGAGGTCGAAGTTCGGGGAGATCAGGTCGACGATCTTCCCCTTCCCCTCGTCCCCCCACTGGCCGCCGACGACGGCGACGGCGGAACCGCGGACGTGCTTCACCGCGCGAGTTTACCCCGCGCGATGCGAGAATCGGGCGGATTGAGCGGCACCGTCATCCTCACCGGAGACCACCTCACGCTCGAGGACGTCGTGGCGGTCGCGCGCCGCGGATTCCGCGCCGCGCTGGCGCCGGAGGCGGTCCTCCGCGTCGAGGCGGCGCGGGGCGTCATCGAACGCGCGGTCGCCGAGGACCGGGTCGTCTACGGCGTCACGACGGGCTTCGGGAAGTTCGCCGACGTCGTCATTCCGCACGAGAAGCTCGGCGAGCTGCAGCTCAACCTCCTCCGGAGCCATGCGGCGGGGGTCGGGGCGCCGCTCTCCGAGGAGGCCGTGCGGGCCCTGGTCCTCCTCCGGGCGAACTGCCTCGCGAAGGGCTTCTCCGGCGTCCGCCCCTCGACGCTCGAGGCGCTCGGGGCACTGCTCAACTGGGGATCTCACCCGTTCGTGTCCTCTCAGGACTCCATCGACGCTTCGGGCGACCTCGCGCCGCTAGCCCATCTCGCCCTCGCGCTCGTCGGCGAAGGCGAGGCGTTCCACCGGGGGCGGAGGCTCCCGGCCGCGGAGGCTCTCCGGGCGGCGGGCCTCGCGCCCGTGACGCTGGAGGCCAAGGAGGGGCTCGCCCTCATCAACGGGACGCAGATGATGACGGCCGTCGGCGCCCTCGCCCTCGCGCGGCTCCTCCGGCTCCTCGCCGCCGCGGACCTCGTCGCGGCGATGACGCTCGACGCGCTGAAGGGTACCGACGCGGCCTTCGACGCGCGGATCCACGCGGCGCGGCCCCACCCCGGGCAGGCCGCCTCCGCCGCCAACCTCCGGTTCCTGCTCGCGGGCTCGCAGATCCGGGAGAGCCACCGGGGCTGCCACGCCGTCCAGGACGCCTACACCCTCCGCTGCGCGCCGCAGGTGCACGGCGCGGTCCGCGACGCGGCCTCCCACGCCCGCCGCGTCCTCGAAATCGAGATGAACGCCGCCACGGACAACCCGATGGTCTTCGCCGCCCCGGAGGCGGGGCGCGGCGAGCTCGTCTCGGGCGGCAACTTCCACGGCGCGCCGGTAGCGCTGGTGTTCGACTACCTCGCCGCCGCCGTGGCCGACCTCGCGTCCATCTCGGAGCGGCGGACGGAGCGCCTGGTCAACCCGGCGCTCTCGGGCGACCTCCCGGCCTTCCTGGTCCGCGAGGGAGGCCTGAACTCGGGGCTCATGATGATCCACGTGACGGCCGCCGCGCTCGTCTCCGAGTGCAAGACGAACGCGTTCCCCGCGTCGGTCGACTCGATTCCCACCTCGGCCGGCAAGGAGGACCACGTCTCGATGGGCCCGGTCTCGGCGCGGAAGCTGGCGCGGAACGTGGAGATGCTCGAGACGGTGCTCGCCATCGAGCTCCTCGCGGCCGCCCAGGCGCTCCACCTGCGCGGGCCCCTCCGCATCTCGGAGGTCCTCGAGGAGGCGCACCGCCGGCTGCGCGAGACGGTCCCCTTCTGGGAGGCGGACCGCGCGGCGGCGCCGGCCATCGAGGGGGCGCGGGCCGTCCTCGCCGACGGGCTTCACGACCTCGTCGCGTCGCTCTCCTGAGGTCAGGCGAGGGCGGCGGCGAGGGCCTCCGGAAGCTCCGCGGCGGGGAGCGGGCTCTCGGCCATCGCCAGGGCCGGAAGGCGGGCGAGTGGCGGCGGGAGGGACGGGCTGCGGACGCCCGGGCCGACACGGTTGAGCAGGAGCGCCGGGTCCGCGCCGCGGCGGCCGAGCGCCTCGGCCGTGGCGGCCGCCGTCGCGAGCGCCGTCGTGTCGAGGGACGACACGACCAGGTGGCGCCCGGTGGCGAGCACCGCCGAGATCTCCCGGCTCCTCTCGCGGAACCCGTCATAGAGCCCGTCGAAGGCCCGGAAGAAGTCGGCGAGGTCGGAGAGGAAGCCGAAGCCGAGGACGTTGTCGGCGAGCTTCAGAACGGCGGCCGCGCCGCGGGAGGCGCCCGAGAGGGCCCGTGACAGGACGGAGTCGCTCCGGAGGAACCAGCGAAGGGCGTCGTTCTCCAGGAGCTGCACCATCCGGTCGGGCGCGGCGAGAAAGTCGAGCCCGCGCGCCGCGGGCGGCGTGTCGAGGACGAGGAGGTCGATCCCTTCGTCCTGCGCGTGCTCGTGAAGCGCCTCGACCCCCATGTACTCGAGGACGCCCGGGAGCGAGTCGACGAAGCCGGCGTAGAGCCGGTTCTGATGGATACGCTCCAGGACGCCGGCCGGCGCCACGCGCGACAGGAGGCGCTCGAACGTCGCCTTCGGGTCGATCTGGAGGGCGAGGAGACGGCCGCCGCGCGGGAGGCCGCGCAGCGGGACGGCCGCCGGCTCGGCCGACCGGGCCTCCGCTCCGGGAAGGCCCAGCGCCTGGGCCAGCCGCCGCGCCGGGTCGACGGTCAGGACGAGGACGCGCCGGCCGCGCCGCGCGGCGGCGATGCCGACGGCCGCGGCGAGGGTCGTCTTTCCGACGCCGCCGGCGCCCGTCAGGACGATCAGCGGCGCCTCGTCGAGCCACCGGGCGCG
>DAOMFB010000179.1:0-6357 GCA_035429585.1 Thermoanaerobaculia bacterium | reverse complement strand
CGTCGGCGTCGCCGCCGCGGCCTGGAAGAGGACGAGGAGCGCGAGCGCCGTCACGCCCCGATTATCTCCCGCGTCTTCATGAGACGAGCGCGAGCGGAGGGGCCGGCCGCGGACCGGCGGCGGGGCGGGCCGCCGACTTCCGGAGCCGGATGACGACCTTCCGCCCGAAGATCCCCTCGAAGAGGTCCGACTTCTCCTTCGCCGCCCAGAGCTCCAGCTCCGCCGGACCGCGCGCCTCCGCCGTCACCACGACCTTCTTCCGGCGAAGCTCCACGCGGACGCCCGAGACGTGGCCGCGGTGGGTCCGGTCGAGGCCGTCGGCCAGGCGCAGGAGCGCCGAGAGCTTCTCCACGACCGGCTTCTTCCACGGGTCGAGGCGGCGGAACGGCTGGTGGCGCTCCGACGGGGCGGCCTTCCGGTGGTAACGCGCCACCTGCGCGATCACCTCGACCTCGTCGCGGGAGAAGCCCTTCATGCCGCCGTGGACGATCAGGTAGTACGAGTGGTGGTGATGGCGCTGGTAGCCGATGGAGAGGCCGACGTCGTGCAGCAGGGCCGCGTGCTCGAGCCACTCCCGCTCGAGCGGCGTCAGCTGGTGGAGGCTGTGCGTCCTGTCGAAGAGGCGGATGGCCAGGTCGCGGACGCGGGCCGCGTGCCCGTCCGTCACCCCGGAGCGGCGGGCGAGGCGCTCCACGGAGGCGCGCCGCGCATCCCGCTCGTCCGCCGGCCGCGCCCCGGCCGGGGACTCGAGGACGAGGCTGTCGCGCAGCGACCGTTCGGAGACGAGGAGGTTCCCGACGCCGAACGCCTCCAGGATCTCGAGGAGGAGGACCCCTCCGGCCGTGATGATGTCGCGCCGCTCCGGCTCGAGGCCCGGTACGTGCGCCTTCTCCTTCACCGACGTCTTCAGCAGCAGGCGCACGGCCCGGGCCAGGTCCTTCCGCGTCACCGAGAGGTGGCCGGTGCCGGGAGGCGTGCGGCCGCGCAGGGCCCGCGCGATCCGGGCGAGCGCGAGGATCGTGCCCGAGGTGCCGACCGCCGTCCGGAACCGGGTCTTCCGGACCGGCTTCCGGAGCTTCTTCAGCCGGCTCCGGATCGCCTTGCCGAGACGCGTCGCGTCCTTCCGGGAGAGCGGGTCGCTCTTCACGAAGCGCTCCGTCAGCCGGACCGCCCCGAGGTCGAGGCTCTCGGCGAGCGCGATCTCCTCGCCGCTCGCCACGGCCACCTCGGTGGAGCCGCCGCCGATGTCGACCACGAGCAGCGGGTCGCACGAGGCCGGGAGGTCCAGCCGGACGGCGCGCATCGTCAGGCGCGCCTCCTCCTCGCCGGAGATCGCGGTGGCGCGGATCCCCGTCTCCTTCCTGAGCTGGCGGAGGAAATCGGGGCCGTTCTCCGCCTCGCGGACGGCGCAGGTCGCCACCGCGGTGATCCGGCCCGCTCCGGCGGCGCGCGCGAGGGCCGCGAAGCGCTTGGCGCAGTCGAGCCCGTCCGCGATGGCCTCCTCCGAGAGGCGCCCGGTGGTCAGGGTCTCCTGGGCGAGGCGGACCATCTCCTTCTCGCGGAGAACCTCGTCGTAGTGGTCCGGGTCCTCCGGGTCGAGGCGCGCCACGAGCAGCTTCACCGAGTTCGACCCGATGTCGATCGTGGCCACCACGCGGGGGTCCGGCATCCTTCGCATCTTTATCACGACCCGGCCGGGCCGGGGAGGGCCGGGCCGGACCGGCTAACATCCCGCATCGTGTCCGGGGATCCCGCGGGGGCCGCCTCGTCTCCACCCGGGAGCCTGTTCTTCCGGCTCTTCCCGGCGCTACGCGTCGCCCGGCTCGACCGGCACGAGGCGGCGGGATCCCTCGGCGACATGGGGACGTTTCTCCCGCTCCTCGTCGGCATGGCGTCGCAGAACGGACTCAGCTTCGCCTCCGCCCTCTTCTTCGCCGGCTTCTTCAACGTCGTCACGGGGCTGGCGTTCGCGGTCCCGATGGCGGTCCAGCCGATGAAGGCGATCGCGGCCGTGGCCCTGACGGATGGGCTCACGGCGTCCCAGATCGTCGCCGCCGGCGCGAGCGTCAGCCTCGTCATCCTCGTCCTCGGCGTCACGGGCCTCATCGGGGCGCTCGACCGGGCCGTTCCGCGCCCGGTCGTCCGGGGAATCCAGCTGGCCCTCGGCCTCTCCCTCCTGATGAAGGGACTCCAGATGGTCGCGGGGACGAAGACGCCCGTCGGAGTCGACAGCTGGATGACCGGAGCGATCGCGGCGGTGGTGACCCTCCTTCTCTTCTTCTCGCGGCGCCTCCCCGCCGCGCTCGTCCTCTTCGGGGCGGGACTCCTCCTGGCCGTCGCGAAGACACCCGACGTCGTCGCTTCGATTCGCATCGGCCTCGCGCTCCCCGCCTGGTGTCCGCCGGCCTGGGGCGATTTCGTCAGCTCGTTCGCGAAGGCGGCCGTTCCGCAGATTCCCCTGACGACCCTGAACTCCGTCATCGCCGTCTGCGCGCTGTCGACGACCCTGTTCCCCGACCGGCCGGCCTCGCCCCGGCGGGTCGCGATCTCCGTCGGGCTGATGAACCTCGCCAGTGCGCCGTTCGGCGGCATGCCGATGTGCCACGGAGCCGGGGGCCTCGCCGGCCAGTACCGCTTCGGCGCCCGGACGAACGGGTCCGTCCTCTTCCTCGGGGCCCTGAAGATGGCCGTCGCCCTCCTCTTCGGCGCCTCGTTGATGGCGCTCTGCCGCGCCTTTCCCGCCAGCATCCTCGGCGTGATGCTCGCCGTGAGCGGCAGCGAGCTGGCCCTCGTGACGCGCGACCAGACGGCCCGGGGCGACGCCTTCATCATGATCGTGACGGCCGGCGCGTCGCTCGGCCTGAGCAACGTCGCCCTCGGCTTCGGGATCGGCCTCGTCCTCGCCCTCCTCCGCCGCCTCCCCTCGTTCCCGCTCGAAGAGCCGAACGGACCCGGCTGAAGAGAGAGCCCCCGGGGAGGCGCCCCGGGGGCTGAAACATCGAGCATGTCGGGGATGCGCGGGGAAGGTCTTTCTAGAAGGCGGCCTGCGCGGCCAGGAGGAACTCGTTGTAGCAGCAGCGGGCGACGCCGTTCACCTTTCGGCCGTCCTGGTTGATGTTGAGCCAGTCGAGCTTGAAGTTGACGTTCTTCCCAAGCGGCAGCCAGTGGAGGCCGACCGTGTACTGCGTCTGGTTGTTCAGGGGAACGTTCCGGTTGTTGTTGATCCGGTCGTACCGGAAGCCCGCCTGGAAGTTCCCGATCATGTAGAGGACGGAGCCGTACCAGCCCCACCGCTCGAGCATCGAGCCGTCGGCCTGCTGGTCCCCCGCAGCGTAGTACTCGATCTCGGCCCAGAGCTTCGAGTCGGGGACGTCGTAGCCGCCGTACTTCGCGTGGCCGCCCCAGCGCCAGATCTTCCGGTGGGCGACGCCGCCCTGCGTCTCCCCGATGCCGCCGGAGGTTCCGACGACGAGCCCCTTCATCGGTCTGACGTCGCCGCGGCCCGAGTAGAGGAGCGTGTCGTTCGTGTCGCTGATCGTGTTCGAGAGCGTCCCGTTCGTGACGGCGGACCAGATGGTGACCATGTCGCCGAAGTCGCCCTTGTAGAAGAAGCCCGTCTGGCGGACGTCGGAGATGGCACGTGTGATCTGCGACCGCTCGCCGAACCAGAGCTCGGACGAGGAGCGCATTCCCTCTTCCGTGATGTCGATCTTCAGCTGACCGAGCGAGAACTCCTGCCCCTTGAGGCCGAAGAAGGACACGGCGAGGTCCTGGAGGATCTTGCCGTCCGCAGCCGACGACGAGGTGTTTATGGACTTGGCCGGATCGAGCATGACGGTAAAGCCGAGGTCCTTCCAGCGGCCGCTCATCCGGATCTCGGCCCGGCGGAGGCGGAACGTGTTCTGGCCGGTGTTGTTGCCCAGCCAGTCCGTCCCGGAGCCCGCGGGCGACGTGTCCGCGACGAACCACCCCTGGAAGAGGCCGCCGAACCAGAGCTCCCCGTTGTTCCCGATCTTCAGGCGCGTCGGATTCGGGGGCGGCGCCGCCGGCTTCGGGGCCTCCCGGTCGTAGCCGGGGCGGTCGTGCTTCAGGTTGAAGAGGTCGATGGCGGTCTCGTTCTCGGCGACGACCGTCTCGCCCTTCGGGCCGTGCCCCACGAGGGTGATGGCGACTCCCATGTCGCCGCTCTTCTGCCAGGCTTCGTACTTCTTCAGCGTGTTGAAGACGTAGACCCGGCCGTCCTTCTCCACTTCCTTGTACCAGAGGCCCTGCGCAGACGCCGTGCCGACCGTGAGCACGAGGACGGCCGCCACGAGTGCGCCGGCTGTCTTTCCGACAATCCCTTTCATCCCTTTCTCCTCCTTCCGTCGTGACGGGAGGAGGCTCTGCCGGGGTCGTTAAGTTCTCCTCTCGGCCGAGGTTCCGGCCGTGTGAAGACGCGTCGTGCCGACGCGAAGCCGGCCTGAAGTCGGGGTGAAGAAGGTGGGATATCCTCCGCTCGCCCCGGGAGAAGGGAGGACGGACCTTTGAAGCTCCTGCCCCGCGAAGAGAACTTCCTCAACCAGTTCAAGAGCTCCGCCGGCGTCATCGAGAAGGCGGCCCTCGCCCTCGACGCCCTCGTCGGCGACTTCACCGACGTCGAGGTGAAGGTGGCGAAGATCAAGCACCTCGAGCACGAAGGGGACCAGATCGCCCATCACACCTTCGGCCTCCTCTCGCGGACCTGGATCACGCCGATCGACCGGGAAGACATCCACTCCCTGACGAAAGCCCTCGACGACGTCCTCGACCTGATCGACGCGGCGGCCGCCCGGCTCGTCCTCTTCAAGATCTCCGCCCCCACGCCGGAGCTGAAGGCCTCCACGGAGCTGATCGTCCAGTCCGCCCGCGCGATCCAGCGGGCCATGGCCCTTCTCGACGACCTGAAGAACTCGGATGAGATCCTCGAGGCCTGCATCGAGATCAACCGGCTGGAGAACGAGGCCGACGCCCTGAACCGACTCTCCGTCGGACGGCTCTTCGAGCACGAGAAGGACCCGATCGCCCTCATGAAGTGGAAAGAGATCTACGAGGTGCTCGAGGCCGCGACGGACGCCTGCGAGGACGTGGCCAACGTCCTCGAGCAGATCGTCATCAAGTCCTCCTGACGATGCTCGCGTTCGTCCTCTTCGTCGTCTTCATCGCCCTGGTCTTCGACTTCGTGAACGGGTTTCACGACGCGGCGAACTCCATCGCGACCGTCGTCGGCACCCGCGTCCTGACGCCGCGGATCGCCGTCATCTGGGCCGCCTTCTTCAACTTCGTCGCGGCCTTCACGTTCGAGACGCGGGTCGCGAAGACGATCGGCAAGGAGATCGTCGACCCGAAGGTCGTCGACCCCGTCCTGATCTTCGCGGCCCTGCTCGGCGCGATCGTCTGGAACCTCCTGACCTGGTGGTGGGGGCTTCCCTCGTCCTCCTCGCACGCCCTCATCGGCGGCTTCGCGGGGGCGGCCGTCGCGAAGGCGGGCCCCGGGGTCCTCGTTCCGTCGGGGCTGACGAAGACGGCGGCTTTCATCGTCCTCTCGCCGCTGATCGGAATGGTGCTCGGCTTCCTCTTCTTCCTCGCCGTCATCTGGATCTTCCGGAAGGCGCGGCCCGAACCCGTGGACCGCCTCTTCCGAAGGGTCCAGCTCGCCTCCGCGGCCGCCTTCTCCTTCGGCCACGGCCTGAACGACGCCCAGAAGACGATGGGAATCATCGCCGTCCTCCTCTTTTCGGCCGGCTACCTCCCCTCGCTCGAGATCCCCTTCTGGATCATCCTGCTCTGCAACGCGGCGATCGGCCTCGGAACCCTGGCGGGGGGCTGGCGGATCGTCCGGACGATGGGCCTCCGGATCACGGCGCTGAAACCCGTCGGCGGCTCGTGCGCCGAGTTCGCGGGGGCCATCACCCTCTTCGGGGCGTCGTGGGCGGGGATCCCCGTCTCGACGACACACACTATTACCGGAGCCATCATGGGGGTCGGGTCGGTCCGGCGGATGTCGGCCGTGCGGTGGGGCGTCGCGCGGACGATCGTGACCGCGTGGGTGCTCACGATCCCCGCCTCCGCCCTCGTGGCCGCCCTCTGCTGGTGGCTTCTGGCCGGAGCGAGCAGCGCTTTCCACATGAAACTCCCCTAGCTCCAGGGACTTCCGCGCCTTCACGCCGCCTTCACACGGCCTTCGCATAACCCTCCTCCGCGGCCTCGAGAATTCCGCCCTCGAAGAGAGACGGACTCGAAGGAGGAGGCATGACGAAATCGTGGAACAGGGTGGCGGCCGCTGCGCTGCTCGCCGCCGCCGGCGCGCTCGTCGCGGAGCCGGTGAAGGTGGACCCG
>DAOMFB010000178.1:0-6379 GCA_035429585.1 Thermoanaerobaculia bacterium | reverse complement strand
GGCCGCGGCCGGCACCCCGAAGAGCGCCCCGGCCAGGAGGCCGTCGCCCGTGATCGGAAGCCAGCGCGGGAGGAGCGCGAGGAGACCGAGGCCGAGGAGAGCGGGCACCGCGAGGACGGCGGTCGCCGGGAGCGTGTCGGCCGCCGGGCTCCAGCCGAAGGCCGCGACGCCCGCGAGGAGCCCCGCGGCCGCGACCGCCCACCGGCTCCCCGACCGGCCCACGAGGACGGCGCCCCCGGCCGCGAGCAGGCGAAGCCAGGCTTCGGTCGTCACGGGATCGGATTCCGGAGGAAATGGAGCCGCGTCTGCTCGACGTCCTTCCGGATCTGGGCGGTCAGCTCGAGCATGGACGGGAAGACGCGTTCTTCGCGGATCCGGCCGAGGAAGGCGAGGCGGACCTTCTCGCCGTAGACGTTGGAGGAGAAGTCGAGGACGTACGACTCGATCGTCGTGGAGAAGTCCTCGTAGACGGTCGGACGCCGGCCAATGTTCGTCACGCAGCCGAACGTCCGCTCGAAGGACGGCAGGAACATCGTGGAGAGGTAGACGCCGTCCAGCGGCAGCAGCTCGTTCTCGGGCATCAGGTTGATCGTGGGGAACCCGAGCTTCCGCCCCATCCGGTCGCCTTTCGCCACGATGCCGTCCATCGCGTAGGGGCGGCCGAGAAGGCCGGCGGCGAGGGCGACGTCCCCCGACGCGAGGGCCTGCCGGATCCGCGTGGAGGAGATCCGCGCCTCGCCGTCGGTCACGTCGGCGATGCCGACGACCGCCATCCCCCCTTCCGCGCCGACGCGGGTCAGGAGGGCGAGGTTCCCCCCCTTCTGGTGCCCGAAGGTGAAGCGCTCGCCGACGTGCACCTCGCGGGCCGCGAGGCGCCGGAGGAGGAGCTCGCGGACGAAGGTCTCGGCCGGCGTCAGGGAGAAGTCCCGCGTGAAGGGGATGATGAGGAGGGCCTCGATGCCGCACGCCTCGATGGCCTCCTCGCGCTGGCGCAGGGTCTGGATCATCTTCGGCGCCTCCTCCGGCCGGAGCACCTTCAGCGGGTGGGGGTCGAAGGTGACGACGACCGACGGAACGCCGAGGCTGCGGGCCCGGTCCGCCACGTCCCGGAGCATCTTCTGGTGCCCGAGGTGGACGCCGTCGAAGTTGCCGACGGTGACGATCCCCCCTCGGGGGAGATCCGCGGCGCGGAGCGGGTCGCGGGTGACGATCACGGAAGCGCGATGCTACAGGAGACGATCAGGAGACGACGCGGCCGACGAGGTCGTACGCGTGGGCGGCGGTGACGTCCACCCGGACGATCTCCCCGGCGCGGGGGGCCCAGCCGTCCGGGACCTCGTTGACGAGCACCCGCCCGTCGATCTCCGGCGCCTGCGAGGCGAGACGCCCTTCGAGAAGGAGATCGGTCTCGGTGCAGGGTCCCTCGAGGAGGACGTCGAACGTCCGGCCGCGCCGCGCGCGGTTCTTCGACAGGGAGATCCCCTGCTGGAGCTCCATCAGGACGCCCTTCCGCTCCTCCTTGACCGCGGCCGGCACGGGGTCGCCGAGCGGCGCCGCGCCCGAGCCGGGCTCGGGCGAGTAGGTGAAGACGCCCGCGTTGTCGAAACGGACGGCCTCGAGAAACTCCTTCACCTCGGAGAAATCCCCGTCCGTCTCGCCCGGGAACCCCACGATGAAGGTCGTCCGGAGGGCGATCTCCGGGACGATCGAGCGGATCTCCTCGAGCTGCTTCCGGAAGGACGCCGCGTCCCCGCCCCGCTGCATGGCCGCGAGGATCCGGCGCGAGACGTGCTGCAGGGGGATGTCGACGTAGGGGACGAAGCGGGGCTCCACCGCCATCAGCTCGAAGACCGACGGGTGAAGCGTCTTCGGGTAGGCGTAGAGGAAGCGGATCCACGGGAACGACGTCGCGTCGAGAAGCGACCTCACGAGCCCGGCGAGGCCCGTCCGGCCGAGGCCCAGGTCCTCGCCGTAGCGCGTCGTGTCCTGCGAGACGAGGACGAGCTCCCTCACCCCCTGCGCCTCCAGGGACTGCGCCTCGGCCACGACGGAGTCGATCGTGCGCGAGCGCTGCAGCCCCCGCATCTGCGGAATCGTGCAGAAGGTGCACGGGTTGTTGCACCCTTCCGCGACCTTCAGGTACGCGTAGCCCTTCCGGCTCGTCAGCACCCGAGGGGCCCGCTCGTCGTAGAGGCGCGTGGCGAGGGGCTTCTCCGTGAAGCGCGGCAGCGAGGGGAGGCCGAGGGCGGCGGCCGGCGCCTTCTCCAGCTCGTCGAGGCCGAGGAAGTGGTCCACCTCCGGGATCTCCTCGGCCAGCTCGCGCCCGTACTTCTGGACCATGCAGCCCGCGACGACGACGCGGTCGATCTCGCCCGCTTCCTTCCGCGCGACCTCGCGGAGGATGGCGCCGACGGACTCCTCCTTCGCCGCGTCGATGAAGCCGCAGGTGTTGACGATGACGACGCGCGCCGCCTCGGGGTCCTCGAGCGCGAGCCCCTCCTTCTTCAGGTGGCCGAGCATCACCTCGGTGTCGACGAGGTTCTTCGGGCAGCCGAGGGAGACGACCCCGACCGAGGGGAGGGAGGGAAGGCCGGGCTTCTTCATGGCCGAGGGGGCACGGGGGGCGTCGTGTCCGCGGCTCCCCCGATCATGGATAGATCCGGTAGAGCATCCGCGGGTAGGGGATGCACTCCCTGAGGTGCGGGACGCCGCACATCCAGGCGACGAACCGCTCCAGCCCCATGCCGAATCCCGCGTGCGGGAAGGTGCCGTGCTTGCGCACGTCGAGGTACCACTGGAACGCCTCGACGGGGAGGGCGTGCCGGGTGATCCGGGACAGGAGCAGGTCGTGGTCGTGGATCCGCTGCGAGCCGCCGATGATCTCCCCGAACCCTTCGGGGGCCAGCATGTCGAGGCAGAGGGCGACGTCGGGGTCCTGCGGGTCGGGCTGCATGTAGAACGCCTTGATCGAGGAGGGGTAGCGCGTGACCATGACCGGGGTGTCGAACCCCTCGGTCAGCGCCGTCTCCTCGTCGCCCCCGAGGTCGTCGCCGAACGAGACGGGCATCCCCTTCTTCCGGAGGATGTCGATCGCCTCGCGGTAGTCGACCCGCGGGAAGGGCTTCGCGAGGACGGGCTCGAGCTTCGCGACGTCGCGTTCGAGCCGCTTCAGCTCCTCCGTCCGGCGATCGAGGACGCGAGCCGTCAGCTCCTTCACGAACTCCTCGGCCAGGTCCATCAGCCCGTCGATCTCCAGGAAGGCGACCTCGGGCTCCACCATCCAGAACTCGCGGAGGTGGCGGCGCGTCTTCGATTTCTCCGCACGGAACGTCGGCCCGAAGCAGTAGACCTTCCCCAGGGCCGCGGCCGCCGGCTCGAGGTAGAGCTGTCCCGACTGGGACAGGTAGGCCTTCTCGTCCTCCGTGTACTCCGTCTCGAAGAGGTTCGACGTCCCCTCGCAGGCGTTCGGCGTCAGGATCGGCGAGTCGACCCGTGTGTAGCCGCGTGCGTAGAAGAAGTCGTGGATGGCGCTCTCGACCTCGCTCCGGACCTTCAGGATCGCGACCTGCTTCGAGGAGCGGAGCCAGAGGTGCCGCTGCGAGAGGAGGAAGTCGACCCCGTGCTCCTTCGGCGTGATCGGGAAGTCGTGCCCGAGGTCGAGGATCCTCACGTCCGAGACCCCCAGTTCCACCCCGCCGGGCGACCGGGGGTCGGAGCGGACGACGCCGGTCAGCTCCAGCGTCGACTCCTGCGTCGCGCTCGTCGCCGCCTCCCAGACGGCCTCGGGGACCTCGGCCTTCGAGACGATGCCCTGGACGTAGCCGCTCCCGTCCCGGAGGACGAGGAACCAGATCTTCCCTCCCTTGCGCCAGTGGTAGAGCCACCCCTTCAGGGTGACCGTTTCGCCGACGTGTCGGGGCAGATCGGAGATCGCGATCGGGGCGCTCATGCGGCGGGGAGGATACAGGACCGCCCGTCGCCGGGGCGTCCGCCCGGACCTCCCGTCAGCCGGCGCCCGGACGCAGGCGGCTCCTCCAGTTCTGCAGGACGACCACGCCCTGCGAGAGGCGGAGGAGCTTCCGGTTCTTCTGCTGGACGGCCTCCGGCTGGTCCTGGGGAATCACCTGCCCCCGGAGGTCGCGGGAGAGCTTCTCGATCTCGACGAGGAGGGCGTCGATCTCGTGCCGCTCGTACTTCTTGAGCGTCACGGGATTCAGGAGCAGGTAGCCGTCGGCCAGGTCGCTCGCGGCCTTCCACGCGGGGGTCGCCACGCGGGCAGGATGCTACATTCCGCCCCGCGCCGCAAAGGGCCGCCCGGCGGGGCGGCAGGGGGGGAACCGTGAGCTTTTCCGGGGTGGATTTCTACGCGGTCGAGGAGCTTCTCTCCGACGACGAGCGGGCGGTCCGCGACCTCGTCCGGGAGTTCGTCGAGGGCGAGGTCCTGCCCGTGATCGAGGGCTGCGCCTGGGAAGGACGCTTCCCGCGCGAGCTCGTCCCGAAGATGGCCGCGCTGAACCTGTTCGGCTCGACGATTCCGGACTACGGCCTGCCGGGCCTGAACAACGTCGCCTACGGACTCATCATGCAGGAGCTGGAGCGGGGGGACTCGGGCCTCCGCTCGTTCGTCTCCGTCCAGTCCTCGCTCGTGATGTACCCGATCCACGCCTACGGGTCGACGGAGCAGAAGGACCGGTGGATCCCGGCGCTCGCCTCGGGGGAGGCCGTCGGGTGCTTCGGCCTGACGGAGCCCGACTTCGGGTCGAACCCGTCCGGCCTGCGGACCGTCGCCCGGAAGGAGGGCGCACGCTGGGTCCTGAACGGCGCCAAGGCGTGGATCACGAACGGCTCGATCGCGGACGTCGCCGTCGTGTGGGCGAAGGTCGGCGGCCCGGACGGGAAGATCCGCGGGTTCCTCGTCCCGCGCGGGACGCCGGGGTTCACGACGTCGGAGCACCGGATGAAGATGTCGCTCCGCGCCTCGGTCACCTCGCAGCTCGCCTTCGAGGAGTGCCGGATCCCCGAGGAGAACGTCCTGCCCGGCGTCGAGGGGCTGAAGGGCCCCCTCTCCTGCCTGACCCAGGCGCGCTACGGGATCTCCTGGGGCGCCCTCGGCTCGGCCATGGCCACCTACCACTGCGCGCTCGAGTACGCGAAGAGCCGGAAGCAGTTCAGGGACCGGCCGATCGCCGCCCATCAGCTCGTCCAGGCGAAGCTCGCCTTCATGATCACGGAGATCACGAAGGGGCAGCTCCTCGCGCTCCGGCTCGGGCGGCTCAAGGACGCCGGCCGGATGAAGCCCGAGCACGTCTCGATGGCGAAGCGAAACAACGTCTGGGTCGCCCGCGAGTGCGCCCGGCTCGCCCGCGAGATCCTCGGCGCGAACGGCATCGTGGGCGAGTACCCGGTCTTCCGGCACCTCGCGAACATCGAGTCCGTTTACACGTACGAGGGGACCCACGACATCCACACGCTCGTGCTCGGCCAGGCGGTCACCGGCATCCCCGCTTACGACCCGCCGGCCGAGTAGGCGCACCCTCTAGAATCGAGCCGATGGCCCTTTCCGGAAGTCTCCGGACGATGCAGTTTTCGGAGCTGCTCCAGTGGCTCTCCACCGGTCTGAAGACCGGGACGCTGATCGTTCGCGGCGCCGCCGGAGAGAAGCGGATCTACTTCGAGCGGGGGAAGGTCGCCTCGTCCTCCTCGACGATCGAGCGGGAGTTCCTCGGCCGGTTCCTCGTCGGGTTCGGCTTCATCAGCGAGGAGGAGCTGGTTCGCGCCCTCGAGGTCCAGCAGGAGTCGAAGATCCTCCTGGGGAAGATCCTCGTCATGATCGGCGCCATCCGGGAGGAGGAGCTGGCGGACCTGCTTCGCCTGAAGGCGGCCGAGACGATCTACGACGTCTTCCTCTGGGAGGACGGCTCCTTCGCCTTCCTGGACGGCGAGATCCCGGCGCTCCCGATGGTGACGATCTCCTCGGACGTCACCGGCATCGTCATGGAAGGGCTCCGCCGCTACGACGAGTGGCAGCGGATCCGGACCCGGATCTCCTCGCTCCGGCAGATCCCCGCGGTGCTGATCCCCGTCGAGGAAGGCCTGAATGAGCGCGAGAAGATGATCCTCGGCGCGATCGACGGCGTCCGTTCGATCGAGGGACTCGCCGCGGCCACGCACAACCCGGACTTCCACGTGGCGAAGTTCGTCTTCGACCTCCTCGAGTCGGGGCATCTCCAGATCGTCGGGGAGGGCGAGGAGGAGAAGATCTCGCCGGAGCGGCTCGCCGCCGAGCTCCAGGCCGAGATCCTCACGACCTCCTCCTCTCCGGAGGTCTTCGGCCTCCTCAAGAGAGAAGAGGGGCCGACGCCGTCGGCCGAGGAGATAA
>DAOMFB010000177.1:0-6411 GCA_035429585.1 Thermoanaerobaculia bacterium | reverse complement strand
ACCGCCTGCTCCGGCCGAAGCGGCCGCTCGACGCCGTGGCGGCGCTCCGGGCCCTCGGCGTCGGGGAGGGGCCGCGTTTCGGCGCGATCCTCTCGAGGCTCGACGTCGCCCTGGCGGCCGGAGAGGTCCGCGGCGCGGGAGCCGCGTGGCGGTTCCTGGCGGACGGCGCCGCGGCCGCGCCGCGGTGGTTCGGCTGCGGGCCGGTGCTACCGTGAAGATGCCGCCGCAATGGACCTGATCGAGCTGCTGAAGTTCGTCACGAAGAAGGAAGCGTCCGACCTTCACCTGAAGCCCGGGCGCCCGCCGCTTCTCCGCCTGTCCGGGCGGCTCGTCCCGCTGAAGACCGACCCGCTCACGCCGAAGGAGATCGAGGACATGGTCCTCCCGATCCTGACGCCCTACCAGCGGGACAAGCTCCAGCTGAACTACGCCGTGGACATCGGCTACGGCATCACCGGCGTCGCCCGGTTCCGCGGCAACATCTACCTCCAGCGCGGGACGTGGACGGCCGTCTTCCGGCGGATCCCCTTCGTCATCCCGGCCCTCGCCGACCTGAACCTCCCGGACGTCCTCGCCTCGTTCGCGGACCTCCCGGCCGGGCTCGTCCTCGTGACCGGGCCCACCGGCTCCGGCAAGTCGACGACCCTGGCCTCGCTCGTGAAGCTCATCACGGAGCGGCACCCCGTCCACGTCGTCACGATCGAGGACCCCATCGAGTACCTCTTCCAGGACAACATGGCCTCGGTCTCGCAGCGCGAGATGGGGACCGACACGACCACCTTCCAGGAGGCCCTGCGCAACGTCATGCGCCAGGATCCGGACGTGATCATGGTGGGCGAGATGCGCGACTGGGAGACCATGGCGACGGCCATCACGGCCGCCGAGACGGGGCACCTCGTCTTCTCGACGCTCCACACGAACAACGCGGCCCAGACGATCGACCGGATCATGGACTCCTGCCCGGCCTCGCAGTCGAACCAGGTCCGCCGGCAGCTGGCGCTCGTCCTTCGCGGCATCTGCTCCATGCAGCTCATCGAGCGCTCCGACGGCAAGGGGCTCGTCCCCGTCGTGGAGGTCCTCATCAACTCGCCGAAGATCACCAAGTGCATCGAGACCGGCGAGACGAAGGAGATCCTCGAGGAGGTCGAGAGCTCGGTCGCGTACTACCGGATGCAGTCGATGAACCAGTCCCTCATCGCCCTCCTCGTGAACGGCGCCACGGACATCGAGGCGGCGATGAAGCTGACCGGAGACCCCGAGGACCTCTCCCTCAAGCTGAGGAAGCTCTTCCCGAAGATCGAGGAGCGCTTCCGAGGAGGCATCATGTCCCCGTCCCCGAACGATTTCGCGGCGATCACCGAGCTCCTCGACATCAAGCGGCTCTACGAGGAGCAGGAAGAGAAGTGGAAGCAGCGGATCGCGGAGAAGGACGACCTCGTGGCCCAGCTGGAGGCCGATGTCGCCGAGCGCGACCGGCAGCTGCAGGCCCGCCTCCAGCACGGGGCCGAGATCGAGGGCGAGGTCCAGCACGTCCGCCAGGAATCCGAGCGGACCCGCCAGGAAATGGCCGCCAAGATCGCCCAGCTCAACGACCGGATCAAGGAGCTGAACCAGCGGCTCCTGGCCGCGACCGGCGGGGCCGGCACCGCGGCGACGCCGACGCCGTCGACCGGAGGCTTCTTCAAGCGCTGAGCGTCAGGGGGCGGCGGGGCGGCCGAGCCATCCCCGGCAGAGCCGCCGCGCGGCGGCGCCGGCTCCCTCCACGGGGGCGATCTCGTACGTGAAGGCGCGCCGGGCGCCGAGAACGAGCCGGAGGCTCTGCAGCCGCCTCCTCCGGAAGAGCGCCACGGTGACGCCCGTGCCGGGCGCGGCGTCGCGCTCGATCCGCTTCAGCTCCTCCGCGTCGGCCCGGACGCCGTCGACCGCGATCAGCTCGTCGCCGGCGGAGATCCCGGCGTCGTAGGCCGGCCGCCCCGCGTAGACCTCCGCGACCGCGACCCGCCCGGCCTCCTCCCTCACCTTCCAGCCGAAGTCGGCCCGCCGGAGGACGCGCGCCGGCGTCTCCCCGTCCTCCTTCTCCGGCGCCTCGCGGTGCCCGAGACCGAAGGCCGGGAAGAGCCGTTCGAACGGCGGCGTCTCGACGCCGCGAACGTACCGGTCGAAGAAGCGGGCGAGGCTCCGGCCGGCGGCCGCCGAGGCGAGCCGCTCGATCTCCCCGGCCGGATACGGAAGGTCCCGGGAGCCCCAGCGGCGCCACAGCCCCCGCATCACGTCGTCGAGGGACCGGCGGCCGGCGGTGGCCTGCCGGATCGTCAGGTCGAGCGCCCAGCCGACGAGGGAGCCGCGGCGGTAGTAGCTCTCGGCGACGTTCGGCGAGTTCTCGTCGGGGCGGTAGTGCCGGATCCAGGCGTCGAACGACGCGGCCTCCACGCTCTGAACGCGGGCCCCCGGCGTCTCGCGGTGCGCCTTCAGCCGTTTCCCCATCTCCTCGAGAAGGTGCTTCGGCTGGATCAGCCCCGCCCGGACGAGCAGCAGCTCCTCGTAGTACGAGGTGATGCCCTCCATCGCCCAGAGGTCGTGGGTGTACGCCTCTGCGGTGTAGTCGAACGGGCCGAGCGCCTCGGGACGGATCCGCTTCACGTTCCAGGCGTGGAACAGCTCGTGGGAAAAGAGCCGGAGGTTCCCGCGGTACGACGACTCGGGACGGAAGGAGAACGGCTCCATCCCCACCGACTGAGACGCCCGGTGCTCGAGGCCGCCGCCCGCGCCCGCCGCGAGGTGCGCGAGGAAGACGTACCGGTCGTACGGGAGGCCGCCGAACAGCCGCGCCGCCTCCCGGACGAGGGCGGCGAGGTCGCGCACCAGCCGGCGCGGGTCCTCGTTCCCCTCGCCCCAGAGCGCGAGCGTGTGCGGCACGCCGAGGACCCGGAACGGGAAGGTCCGGTGGGTGCCGCACTCGAAGGGCGAGTCCACCAGCTCGTCGTAGTCGGCCGCCGCGAACGCCGCGCCGGCCCGCGGGAGCGCCACGGTGGCCTTCCAGCCCGCCGGCAGCTCGAAGCGGAGTCGCTGCGGCTCGTCCTTTCGGCCGTCGACGTAGAAGAAGAGGTTCGCGCCGTTCCCGTACGCGTGGCTCGCGTCGAGATGCGAGGTCCGGACCGTCAGCTCGTGCGCGTAGACCCGGTAGCGGACGGTGAACGGCCCGGCGGACGGGTCGTCGAGAAGCCCGACCCGCCAGCGGTTCTTCGACACCTTGACGACCGGAGGCGGCGTGCCGAGCGGCCCGTCGGCGGCGAGGTCGCGGACGTGCCGGGAGAATTCCCGGACCATGTAGGAGCCGGGCGTCCAGACGGGCAGGACGAGGTCGAACCGGCCGACCGGAGAGGGGAACGGAGCGATCCGCATCGTGATCTCGTAGAGGTGGAGCTCCGGGCGGGGCATCGCGACGGTGAACGTCGTGGCGCCGGGCGAACGGCGGGGGACGGCGATGCGGCGGGGGCGGGGGGCCATGCGCGCATCCTAACGGAGACCGGCCCCGGAGGGCCGCCCGTCACGGGGCGGCGAGGAACGCCTCCACCCGGCGGACGAAGGCCAGCGGTCTCTCCGTCGGCGGCACGTGGCCGCAGCGCGGGAGGATCTCCAGCCGCGACACGGGAAGGGCCTCCGCGAGACGCCGCCCCGTCGCCAGGGGGAAGATCCGGTCGCGGTCCCCCCAGAGGACGAGCGTGCGGCAGCGGATCCGCGACAGGTCGCGGCGCGTCAGCGCGTCCTCCCCCGCCGCCACCGCCGCGAGGAGCTTCAGGAGCTGCGGCCGGTTCCGCCGCCGCCCCTTGTAGGCCGCGGCCGCGAGGGCGACGAGCGGGTGGGAGAGCCAGGGGGAGTCGACGCTCGTCGCCAGGAGCCGCCGCGACTCCTCCCAGCCGGACGGGGCGAACGGGAGCGACGCCGCGAGGGGGGCGAGGGCTTCCCGCGGCGGGAGGCCCGCGGCGTCGACGAGGACGAGCCGCCGGACGAGCCGCGGAAAGCGACGGGCCACGTCCAGCGCGACGGCGCCGCCGAGCGAGTGCCCCAGGAGGTCCACCGGCCGCCCGAGCCCGTCCATCCCCTCGAGGGCCTCGACGACCACGTCCGCGAGGAGGCGGATCCGGTAGTCGACGCCCGGACCCGACGGCTTGTCGGTGCCGCCGTGGCCGAGGAGGTCCGGCGCGACGACCCGGCGGGTCCGCGCGAGGAGGGGCGCCGTCAGCGTCCACTCCCCCCGGTCGGCGCCGACGCCGTGAAGGAGGACGAGCGGCGGCGCCGGAGCGCCCTTCGGGGCGACGAGGGGGCCGATGTCGAGGAGCGCCACTGTCAGGCCCGACGGCAGCCCGACTCTACGGAATGCCACGGCACCGATTTGAACAGATCCCGGTTCCGCTGCGGGGGGGCCCGGGGGAACCCGAAGCCGGGTTTCGCCCGGCGACCGTCAGAACTTCCTCATCAGGCCGACGACGATCCCCTGGACGTCCACCTCGTCCTCGCGGAAGACCATGGGCGCCATCTTCTCGTTCGCCGGCTGCAGGCGGACGCGTCCGTCCCCTTCGCGGTAGATCCGCTTCAGGGTCGCCTCGCCGTTCACGAGGGCGACGACCATCTCGCCGCTCGCGGCCTTCTCGCGGCGGTTCACGACGATGTAGTCGCCGTCGTGGACGCCGTCGTCGATCATCGACTGGCCGTTCACGCGGAGGACGAAGTTCTCGCCCTTGCGTGTCAGGACCTCGGGAACGGAGACGGTCTCGTCCCCCGGCACGACGTCGATCGGCCGCCCGGCGGCGATCCGCCCGTAGAGCGGCACCTCCACCGCGTGGGGGCGGCTCTCTTCGCCGGCGGGAACGAGCGAGCGCCTCTTGTTCCAGTCGCGGACCAGAACCCCCTTCTCGAGGAGGAGCCGGATGTGCTTCTGGAGGGTGCCGAAGGAGGAGTACCCGAACTCCTCGCAGATCTCGCGCTGCGTCGGCGAGATGCCCCGGCGCTCGCGGTAGCCCCGGATGAAATCCACGATCTCCTTCTGCCGCTCGGTCAGGGTCGTCACCATCGCCACATTTCCTATGTCAGTTGCCGTCAAGTTCCTAATGAAATAAGGAAATCAAGCACTTTCATCATATTTTGTTCGAGCCGGCCTCTCGCCGGACCGAACCGCCTCGACAGCCAACTTAGGCGTAACTCGACCGCAAGTCAAGGAGGATCGGTGGAGGCGATGAGCTATCCTGCGCACCGCGCCATGAAAAGGGCCCTCGCGTACGCCGGCCTCGTCCTGGCCGGTCTTCTTCTGGCCTGGGGAGGATTCTTCTTCATGTTCAGCCGCCCCTTCACCCGGGACGCCGCCGTCTTCGCCGCCTCCCGATGGACCGCCGGCAACCGTCTCTTCCCCACGCAGATCGCCGTCTACCCGACGCGGGTCGTCCGGTACACGCCGAAGTGGATCGGGCACGAGGAGCAGACGATCTCGATCGACCAGATCGCCTCGGTGCGGGTCAGCGCGGGCCTGATGTTCGCCGACGTCATCATCGAGACGACGGGCGGCTCGCAGCCGATCGTCTGCCACGGCCACTGGAAGAGCGACGCCGAGGGGATCCGGGAGAAGATCAGCGAGGCGCAGGCCGCCCGGCCCGTCGGCGCGTCGCGGTGACGCGCCGGGCCCGCCGGGGCCCCTTCGCTCAGCTCCGGTAGTCCGCGTTCAGCGAGACGTACGGGTGCCCCAGGTCCGCGGCCAGCTTCGTGGCGCTCGCCGGGCCGGCGCCGAGGTCGACGGTAACCGGGACCCGTTCCCGCGAGAAGAGACGCGCGGCGTCCTTCTCGCGGTAGGGGGCGATCGTCCCCCGCTCCACCAGCTTCAGGGGGCCGACCGAGAGGGAGACCTTCCGCTCCGAGAACCTCGCCCCGCTCCGCCCCACGGCTCCGAGGATGCGTCCCCAGTTCGGGTCGCCGCTGGAGAGGGCCGTCTTCACGAGCGGCGAGGTGGCGACCGCGTTCGCCGCGAGCTTCGCCTCCCGGAGGCTCCGGGCCCCCGTGACCGTGATCTCCATGACGCGCGTCGCCCCCTCGCCGTCGCGGACGATCTTCCACGCGAGCCGCCGGCAGACCTCGGTCAGCGCCGCGACGAAGGTCCCGGCGTCCGACGTCCCGTCGAGACGCGGGTTCCCGAGCGCCCCGGAGGCCATCAGGAGGACGGTGTCGTTCGTCGAGGTGTCGCCGGCGACGCTGATGGCGTGGAAGCTCGCGTCGGCCGCGGCGAGGAGCGCCGTCTTCAGGAACGCGGGGGTCGCGGCGACGTCGGTGAGGACGAAGGCGAGCATCGTCGCCATGTCGGGGTGGATCATCCCCGCCCCCTTCGCGATGCCCACGACCCGCCCGCGGCGGCCGCCGGCGAGGAAC
>DAOMFB010000176.1:0-6426 GCA_035429585.1 Thermoanaerobaculia bacterium | reverse complement strand
GCGGGGACGAAGCTCCTCGATTTCGGCCTCGCGAAGCTGCGCGAGAGGGTCGAGGCGGGAGAGGCGTCGCGGCTTCCGACGCGCGACGCTTCTCCCCTGACGGGAGAGGGCGCCCTTCTCGGGACGCTCGCCTACATGGCGCCGGAGCAGCTCGAGGGAAAGCCGGCCGACTCGCGGACCGATCTATTCGCGCTCGGGACGGTTCTCTTCGAGATGGCGACCGGCAGGCGCCTGTTTGCGGGCGACACCTCGACGGCGGTGATCACGGCGATCCTCACGACCGAGCCGCCCCCCGTCTCGGCGGTGCGGGCGCTCTCCCCGCCCCCTTTGGACCGGGCCGTCCGGACCTGTCTCGCCAAGAGCCCGGACGAGCGCTGGCAGCATGCGGCCGACCTCGGGCGCGGGCTGGGGTGGATCGAGAGCGAGGTTTTGGGGGCGCGGAGCGACGCACCCGCCGCCGCGCCGCCGCGGGCTGCGGCTCACCGCCCGGCGGGCCGTGTTCTCCCCTGGATCGTGGCCGCAGCGGCCGTCGCGGTGGCGGTGGCCGCGATCGGGTTCTACCGGCCGCGGGGTACCGCGACGCCACCCGCTCGTTCCGCAAGGTTCGCCGTTTCCCCTCCGGCCGGCGGGGCTTTCTTCTCCACAGTCGAGACGGTGGCGCTGGCCGTCTCGCCGGACGGGTCACGGATCGCCTTTGTCGCTACGGGAGCCCCTCGCACGGGTTCGAGGCTGACCGGCTCGGGGGAGTCGGGCGGAGGACGGGTCATCTGGCTCCGGGACCTCTCAGCGCTCGAACTCCGTCCGCTGCCTGGTACCGAGGGCGCCTCGTCGCTCTTCTGGTCTCCCGACGGCCGATCCATCGGCTTCTTCACGCCGGACAAGCTGAAGCGGATCGACCTCGGAGGCGGAGCATCCGTCACGATCTGTGACGTGCCGATCGGGGCCGGAAATTCCGGAACCTGGGGAGCCGGGGGCGACGTTCTGATCACGAACATCCAGGGGGTGGCGATATCCCGGGTGCCGGCGGCGGGGGGAACGCCCGTCAAGGTCATCGAGGCGGACGGGTCGCGGGACGAGATTCGGTTGAACTGGCCCTGGTACCTCCCCGATGGGAAGCGGTTTCTCTACTCCGTCCGGCTTCGCGACAGGACCTCTCGCGTGATGCTGTTCGAGCCCGGCCGGACTCCGCGCGCGATCCTGTCGGTCTCCTCGACCGTCCAGTACGCCGAGCCGGGATTCCTGTTTTTCGCCCGCGAGGGCGGGCTCCTCGCGCAACGCTTCGACTGGCGAAGCGGACGGATCTCGGGAGAGCCGTTCTCGATCGCCGAGCGCGTGGAGTATTTCGAAACGAGCGGCCGCGCGACGTTTTCCGTCTCGCTCTCGGGAACGCTCGCGTACCAGTCACACGAGAGCCTCAGCCGGCTCGTCCTTTTCGACCGCGCGGGTCGCGAGACGGGTTCCGTCGGATCTCCGGGCAACTATCTCAATCTCTCCATCACGCGGGACGGACGCCGGATCTACTACGACCGGACGCAGCCGGGGATCGGGACCTTCGACGTCTGGTCGTTCGACCTCGAACGAGGCGTCGAATCCCGCGTCACCTCGTCGCCAGACACCGAGATCGCGGGCCTGGAGCTTCCCGATCGAAAGAGCGTCGTCTATTCCGCGAGCCGTGCCGCCCAGCCCCAGCTCTATCGCCTGGATGCGGCGACGGGACGCGAGGAGCCTCTCGCCCCCGGCCCCGGGACCTTCCAGGTCGCGCAGGACGTTTCCCCCGACGGGGCCACTCTCGTCTACACCGAGCGAACGGCGGCGACGCCTTCCGACATCTGGACGCTCCCTCTCGCGGGCGTTGGAAAGCCGGCCCCGCTGCTGAAATCCCCGTTCAGCAAGTCCGGAGTCCGCTTCTCGCCCGACGGGCGCTTCCTCTCGTTCGTGTCGGACGAGTCGGGCCGGCCCGAGGCCTACCTGATGCCCTATCCGGGGCCGGGCGAGAGGACCCGCGTTTCGGCAGGGGGTGCGCGTCTCGTCCGGTGGAATCGGGACGGGCGGGAGCTGTTCTACGTGTCGCCCGACCGGAAGCTGATCTCCGTCCCCGTCCGGACGTCTCCGTCGCTCTGGCTCGGGAGCCCGACCGTGCTTTTCGAAACAGGGGGAAAACCGGACTGGACGACGTTCGACGTCTCGCCCGACGGGAAGAAGTTCTTCGCGAACGTCCCGGAAGTCGTCGCCAGCGAGCAGCCGCTGACCGTCGTCGTGAACGCGACCCCGGGAGCTCGGGAGTAGGCCGCCCGCCGGCTCCGGCGGGAAGAGAAAGAGCCCCGGCGCGCCGGGGCTCTTCGCGTCTCTGGCGGGGAGAGACTCCTACGACTTGGGCGCGTCGGCCTTCTTGCAGCAGGCTTCCTTGCAGTCCTTGTCGCAGGACTTCTTCCCTTCGTGGCACTTCTCGCCCCCCTTGCAGTCCTTCTTGCAGCAGGCGGCGGCCGTCGCGGGCTTGGAGGCGTCCGCGGGCTTCTTGTCGTCGGCCAGGGCGGGGCCGGCGAACAGGGCGAGGGCGGCGACGAGGGTGACGAGCTTCTTCATTTCTCTTCTCTCCTTGTTTCGTATTGACGGGAAATGTGCGGCGGATGATGCCACAGAACGGCCCGCCGAGGTGCCGTGCGGGTCGCCCGGGAGCCCCGGTACGATCGGGAGCGTGCTGACCGCCCTTCTCGGGCTCCTCCTCGCCCTCTGGCTCCTCCGCGTCCTGAACGTGGCGCTCTTCTACGTGCTCGTTCCGAGCCTCCCGGCCGCCGCGCGGCGGGCGCCGGGCGGCGCGTTCGTGTCGGTCGTCGTGCCGGCCCGCGACGAGGAGAGGGAGATCGGGCCGGCCACGGAATCGAAGCTGCTGCAGGAAGACCCGGGCTTCGAGGTCGTCGTCGTGGACGACCAGTCGCGAGACCGGACGCGGGAGATCCTTCGGGGCCTCGAGACGCGCTTTCCGGGGCGTCTCCGGGTCGTGGAGGGGGTGGAGCCGCTTCCCGGATGGCTCGGGAAGCCCCATGCGCTCCACCAGGGCGCCGGGGCCGCGCGGGCGGTCCGGCCGGGCGACTGGCTCCTCTTTTCGGACGCCGACGTCTTCTTCTCGCCCGACCTCCTCGCGCGGGCCCTGTCGTACGCCGAGTCCCGGGGCCTCGATTTCCTGACGCTCTTTCCCCGGATGGAGATGAAGAGCCCCGGCGAGTGGCTGCTGACGCCGGCCGTCGGAAACGTGTTCGCGGTCTACACGCCCGGGTGGCTCGCGAACGTCCCCGAGGCGAAGCTCGTCGGCGCCGGGGGCGGCGTCTTCAACCTGGTCCGGAGGGGGGCCTACGACGCCCTCGGCGGGCACGAGGCGCAGAAGGACTCGGTGGTGGACGACATCCTCCTGGGGCTCCGGGCCAAGCGCGCGGGGTTCCGGTGCGGTCTGGCGCTGGCGCTCGATTCGATCTCCGTCCGGATCTACCACGGGTTCCTCGAGACGGTCCACGGCTTCACGAAGAACCTCTACTGGGGGATGGGGGGCTCGCTCCTGACGGCGATACCCGCCCTCGCCCTGACGTTCCTGGACGGGCTCCTGCCGATCGCGGTCCTTCTCGGAGGCCTCGCGGGCCTCGCGCCCGGGCCCGGCACGCCGGCCTTCGCCCTGGCCGCGGCCGTGGCCCTCCTCACGGTGGCCGTCCGGGCCGCGGCGCACGCGCGTCTCCGGTATTCCCCGGCGAGCCTCCCGTTCCACCCGGCCTTCATCCTCGCCATCGGCCTGATCGGCGCGCGCTCGGCGTTCGTGAACGGGGTCCTCGGCCGGCACACCTGGCGCGGCCGCCGGCGCGACGCCCGGTCCCTCCGGTTCTGACGCGGCGGGTTATGCTTCGCCGTTCCCGTCCCGCGACGTCAAGGAGGCGTGTTTGGATCGTTTCACCGGCCTGATCGGCCTCGCCGTCATCCTCGGCGTGGCCGTGCTCCTGTCGAAGAACCGTTCGAAGATCCGGTGGTCCACGGTGGTGTGGGGCGTCGTCCTGCAGTTCGTCCTCGGAGGGCTCGTCATCGCGTGGCCGGCCGGGGCCGAGGCCCTGAAGAGCTTCTCCGACGGGATCACCGGGGCGATCGCCTATTCGGACAAGGGGGCCGAGTTCGTCTTCGGGTGGATCTCGCAGCCCGGAGTGGGCGCGCAGATCGCGAAGGCGACGGGCATCGACTTCGCCCCCTTCATCTTCGCGTTCAAGGTGATGCCGATCGTCATCTTCATCGCGTCGTTCTTCACGATCCTCTACTACCTCGGGATCATGCAGCGGGTCGTCCAGCTCTTCGCGATCGTGATGACCAAGCTCCTCAAGGTGTCGGGGGCGGAGTCGCTGGCCGTGGCGGCGAACATCTTCATCGGGCAGACCGAGGCGCCGATCATCGTCGCGCCCTACATCCCGAAGATGACGAACTCGGAGCTGCTGACGATGATGACGGGCGGGATGGCGCACATCTCGGGCGCCGTCCTCCTGGCCTACGCGGCCATGGGGATCCCGGCCAACTACCTCATCACGGCGTCGGTGATGGCGGCGCCCGCCACGATCGTCATCGCCAAGCTCCTCCGCCCGGAGGTGGACGAGCCCCAGACGGCCGGGACGGTCCACGTGAAGATCGAGCACGAGCAGGCGAACGTCATCGAGGCGGCGGCCTCGGGCGCGTCGCAGGGCGTGGCGCTCGCGATCAACATCTGCGGGATGCTCATCGCCTTCATCGCCCTGATCTCGCTCTTCAACGGCGGCCTGACCTGGATCGGCGCGAAGGCCGGCTTCCCGGAGCTCTCCCTCCAGTGGATCTTCTCGAAGGCGCTCTGGCCGCTCGCGTGGGTCATGGGGGTGCCGGCGGTCGACTGCGACAAGGTGGCCCGGCTCATCGGCTTCAAGACGGTCATCAACGAGTTCGTCGCGTACGCCGAGATGTCGAAGATCGCCGTTGCGGAGTGGACGCCGAAGGGGCGTCTCATCGCGTCGTTCGCCCTCTGCGGCTTCGCGAACTTCTCCTCCATCGGCATCCAGATCGGCGGGATCGGGGGCCTCGCGCCGAGCCGGAAGAGCGACATCGCCCGCCTCGGGCTCTGGGCGCTCCTCGGCGGCTCGATGGCCACCTTCATGAGCGCGACGATCGCGGGCATTCTTTCCTGAGAGGCACGACATGGACGCCAAGCTGAAATCGGCCGTCGACTGGCTGAACCAGAGGCTCCCCGAGCCGCCCGCCGTGGGGGTGATCCTCGGCTCGGGTCTCGGGGACTTCGCCGAGGGGCTGACGGACGCCCTCACGATCCCCTACGAGAAGATCCCCGGCTTCCCGGCGGCGGCCGTCGTGGGGCACGCGGGCCAGCTCGTCGCGGGGCAGGTCCGCGGCGTGCCGACGCTGGTCCTCTCGGGGCGCGTCCACTACTACGAGGGGCACCCGATGTCCGACGTCGTCTTCCCGGCGCGCGTCCTCGGCCTCGTCGGGTGCCGCGACGTGATCGTGACGAACGCCGCCGGCGGGATCTCGCGCTCGCTCCGGCCCGGCGACCTGATGCTCATCGAGGACCACCTCAACTTCGTCGGCACGAATCCTCTCGTCGGCCCGCACGACGAGGACATGGGGCCGCGCTTCCCGGACATGTCGGACGCCTACCGGAAGGACCTCCGGGAGGTGGCGATCCGCGTGGCGCGGCGGGAACGGGTGCCGCTCCGCCGCGGCGTCTACGTGGGCCTCCACGGTCCGTCGTACGAGACGCCGGCCGAGATCCGCGCCTTCCGGACGCTCGGGGCCCACGCCGTCGGGATGTCGACCGTCCCGGAGGTGATCGCCCTGAACCAGCTCGGCGTCGGCGTCGTCGGGATCTCCTGCATCACGAACATGGCAGCCGGCGTGGAGAAGAAGAAGCTGATCCACACGGACGTGCTCGCGACCACCCAGCGCGTGAAGCTCCAGTTCGTCCGGCTCCTGAACGGGCTCGTGGAGGCGATCGGGAGCGGCCGGACCGGGGAGGCGCCTCCCGAGGCGCCGCCCGGCGGCGGCCCGCGCCCCGCGCTCCTGAAGAAGGGGCTCCGCGGGCGATGAGACGGACGGCGCGGACGGCCCTCACGGCGGCCGGGAAGAGGGCGCTCGTCGCCGCGGCCACGCGGGCCCGGCGCCACGCCGCCGCGCCGTACTCGAAGTTCCGGGTCGGCGCCGCGCTCCTCGCGGAGGACGGGCGGGTCTTCACCGGGTGCAACGTGGAATCCGCGTCCTACGGCCTGACGGTCTGCGCCGAGCGGACGGCGGTCTTCAAGGCGCTGTCCGAGGGGGTTCGGCGCTTCCGCGCCGTCGCCGTCGTGACGGCGGCGAAGGAGCCGACCGCCCCCTGCGGCGCCTGCCGGCAGGTTCTCTGGGACCAGTGCCGCGACATCGAGGTCG
>DAOMFB010000175.1:0-6579 GCA_035429585.1 Thermoanaerobaculia bacterium | reverse complement strand
TCCCCGGTGACACGCGAGCTCCCGATCCCGGCGGTCTTCGACCTGCCCGAGACGGGGACGGCGCGCGCGATCTTCTTCAACCGGAAGTACCTCGAGGAGGCGCTCCCCGCGACGGCCGGTCAGACCGGGACCGTCTACGTCAAGGCCGCGGACGCGGCGGCCGCCGGACGGCTCCCGAAGGAGATCGACGCCCTCTTCGAGAACTCCTCCGCCCCGACGAAGACGGAGACGGAGAAGGCCTTCCAGATGAGCTTCGTCGAGCAGCTCGGCAACGTGAAGCTCCTCATCGGGGCGATCGGGTTCTCGATCGGCCTCGTCATCCTCCTGATCTCGGCCAACACGATGTCCCTGGCGGCCCGGGAACGGGTGACGGAGATCGCGGTCCTTCGGACGCTCGGCTACACGCGCGAGACGGTCTTCGGCCTCGTCCTCGCCGAGAGCCTGGCCCTCTCGCTGACCGGCGGGCTGATCGGCCTCGTCCTCTTCGCGCTCTTCGAGCCGGGCCTCAAGCGCGGCCTCGCGAACAGCCCGGCCGGCGCCTTCGCGGCGAGCTTCACGGTCTTCCCCGAGGTGCTGGCCCTGGGCTTCGTCATCGCGGTGGGCGTCGGCGTCCTCTCCGGCGTCGTCCCCGCCCTCCAGAGCGCACGCCGCTCCATCGTGGACGGCCTCCGCCGGGTGGCCTGATGAAGTACCTCCCGCTCGTCCTGAAGAACCTCCTCCGGAAGAAGACGCGGTCGGGGCTGACGGTCGGATCGATCCTCCTCCCCTTCTTCGTCATCTGCATCCTCGGGACGCTTCTCGCCACGCTGGACGCGGACCCGTCGGGCGGGGCCGGCATGTACCGGATCGCCGTCCGGCACAAGGTCTCGATCGCGAACTTCCTTCCCGCCACCCACGTCGAGAAGATCCGGCAGCTCCCCGGCGTCCGCGCCGTCACCCCCTTCAACTGGTTCGGGGGGCAGTACGTCGACTTCTCGGCCTTCAACATCTTCCAGCGCTTCGGCGTCGACCCCGAGGTCCTGCTCGACGTCTTCGACGAGGCGAAGGTCACGGAAGGCTCCGCCGAGGAGTGGAAGCGCGACCGGAGCGGCGCCATGGTCGGGCGGCTCCTGGTGCGGAAGTACGGCTGGCGGCTCGGCCAGAAAGTGACGCTCAAGGGCGACATCTGGCCGGGGACGTACGAGTTCACGATCCGCGCCATCTACGAGGGGCAGGACGAGTCGATCCTCTTCTTCAACCAGAAGGTCCTCGAGGAGCGGTGGCCCGCGCGCGCGGGGTTCACGACGAACATCTGGATCAAGGCCGACTCGGCGGCCGCCGTCGAGCGGCTCATCCCGCAGATCAACGCCCTCTTCGAGAACGCCGAACGGCCCGTCCGCGCCGAGACCGAGAAGGAGTTCCAGAACAGCTTCATCGGGCTCCTCGGGAACGTGAAGCTGCTCGTGAAGTCGCTGGCCGCCATCATCGCGCTCGTCATCCTCCTGATCGCCGGCAACACGATGGCGATGGCGGCCCGCGAGCGGGTGACGGAGATCGCGGTCCTCCGGGTCCTCGGCTTCCCGAAAGGGGCGATCCTCGGCCTGCTGCTCGCCGAGAGCGTCGTCCTCGCCCTCGCCGGCGCGGCGGCCGGGCTCCTCCTCTTCACGGCGCTCCTCCCGCGGTTCCGGGCGGTGCTCCTCTACTCGCCGCTCGCCGGCTTCGCGGCCGGCATCCGGCTCTTCCCGGAGGTGCTCGCGGCGGCCTTCGCCACGACCCTCCTCGTCGGGCTCCTCGCCGGTCTCGCCCCGGCCGTCCGGTCGGCCCGGCGCTCCATCGTCGACGGCCTGAGACAGGTAGGCTGACGGAGGTCCCATGCTCGCGATCCCGCTGAAGTACAACTGGCGCAACCTCTTCGTCCGGAAGATCACCACGGGGCTCACCGTGCTGGGGATCGGGCTCGTCGTGGCCGTCTTCCTCTGCGTCATGGCGCTCGGCGAGGGGCTGACGCGCGTCTTCACGGCGTCGGGGTCGGACCAGAACGTGCTCGTCCTCAGGCAGAACTCGCAGTCCGAGCTGCAGTCGGGCATCGGGCGCGACCAGGTGCCGCTCATCGAGACCCTTCCCGGCATCGCGAAGGACACCGACGGCAAGCCGCTCGCCTCGCCCGAGCTGGTCGTCGTCGTGAACCTGGAGAAGCAGGGAGGCGGCTCCTCGAACGTCACGATCCGCGGCGTCGGCGAGAAGGCCGTCAAGCTCCGGAACATGTTCGACCTCGACAAGGGGCGGATGTTCGAGCCCGGGAAGTCCGAGGTCGTCGTGTCGCGGAGCGTGGCGCGCCGCTTCACGAACTGCGACGTCGGTCAGACGATCCGGTTCGGGGCCTACCGCTGGACCGTCGTGGGGCTCTTCGACGCGGGGGGAACGGCCCCCGACAGCGAGATCTGGACCGACGTCGAGGGGATGGCCTCCGACTTCAAGCGGAACGGCTACTCCTCGGTCCTGGCCCGGACGGCCGACCGCGCCGGGCGGGACCAGTTCCTCGCGGGGCTCGCGGGGGACCCGCGCCTCGCCCTCGAGGGGAAGATCGAGCGGAAGTACTACGACGAGCAGACCTCCACGGCGGCGCCGATCAAGTTCCTGGGCGTCTTCGTCGGCGTCGTCATGGCGATCGGGGCCTGCTTCGGCGCCATGAACACGATGTACGCCGCCGTCTCCGCCCGGACGCGCGAGATCGCCACGCTCCGCGCCCTCGGCTTCGGTCGGCTCTCGATCATGACGTCGTTCGTCCTCGAGTCGATCGTCCTGGCCCTGCTCGGCGGGGTCCTCGGCTGCGCCCTCGGGTGGCTCGCCGTGAAGCTCGCCCTCTCCGGCGTCACGGGAACGACCAATTTCGCCACCTTCTCCGAGGTCGTCTTCGCGTTCCGGCTCACGCCCGAGCTGATGGCGACCGGGATGGTCTTCTCCCTCGCGATGGGCTTCTTCGGCGGCGTCTTCCCGGCCGGCCGCGCCGCCTTCACGAAGATCACCGATGCCTTGAGGCAGGTCGGCTGAGGCCCTTCTTCACGACGGACTCTGGCAGGATCCAGAGCGGAGGTTTCGCATGGCGCACCCGATGAAGGACCCCGTCACCTGGCTCTACCCCCCGGTCGAGCCGTACCGGACGGGGATGCTGAAGGTCTCGAAGCTCCACACGATCTACTGGGAGGAGAGCGGCAACCCGAAGGGAAAGCCCGCCGTCTTCCTCCACGGCGGCCCGGGGGGCGGCGTCGACCCGAAGGTCCGGCGCTTCTTCCACCCGGAGAAGTACCGCATCGTCGCCTTCGACCAGCGCGGCTGCGGGAAGTCGACGCCGTACGCGAGCCTCGAGGCGAACACGACGTGGGACCTCGTTGCGGACACCGAGAAGCTCCGCGAGCACCTCGGGATCGACCGCTGGCAGGTCTTCGGCGGCTCGTGGGGCTCGACGCTCGCCCTCGCGTACGCCGAGACGCACCCGGAGCGCGTGACGGAGCTCGTCCTGCGCGGGATCTTTCTTCTCCGGAAGAAGGAGATCGACTGGTTCTACCAGGAGGGAGCCTCCATCCTCTTCCCCGACGCGTGGGAGCCGTACCTCGCGCACATTCCCGAGGCCGAGCGCGGCGACCTCGTCAAGGCGTACCACCGGCGGCTCACGAGCGACGACCCCGCCGTCCGCCTCGCAGCCGCGAAGATCTGGAGCGGCTGGGAGGGGGCCACCTCGAAGCTCCTGCCGGACGCCGCCTTCACGGGCCACTACGAGGAGGACGAGTTCGCCCTCGCCTTCGCCCGGATCGAGGCCCACTACTTCGTCAACCGCGGCTTCTTCGAGGTGGACGACCAGCTCCTCCGCGACGCGGGAAAGATCCGCCACATCCCGGGCGTCATCGTGCAGGGGCGTTACGACGTCGTCTGCCCCATCTTCAGCGCGTGGGCGCTCCACCGGGCCTGGCCCGAGGCGGACCTGATCATCTCGCCCGACGCCGGCCACAGCGCGTGGGAGCCGCCGAACTGCCGCGCCCTCGTCGCCGCGACGGACAAGTTCGCGGGAGCGGCACCCGCCACGTCCGCGACGCCTTCCGCGGCCCGGACGGGCCCGCCGCCGGCGAAGCGCGGGAAGGGAAAGGCGTCTTCCTGACGGTCCGGCGGCGGGCTGCTGGAATGAGGCTTTCTCCATGATCACGCTCCGCCCCGCCTTCGAGCGCTTCCACACCGACGTGGACTGGCTCGACAGCCGGCACACCTTCTCCTTCGGCGAACACTACGACCCGCGCCATGCAGGCTTCCGGAGCCTTCTCGTCCTGAACGACGACCGCGTCGTGGCCGGGGGCGGCTTCCCCACGCACGGCCACCGCGACATGGAGATCGTGTCGTGGGTGCTCGAGGGGGCTCTCGAGCATCGGGACAGCCTCGGCTCGGGCTCCGTCCTCCGCCCCGGGATGATCCAGCGGATGCGGGCCGGGACGGGCATCCGCCACAGCGAGTTCAACGCCTCGAAGAGCGACCCGCTCCACTTCCTCCAGATCTGGATCGTCCCGGAGGCGAAGGGGCTCGCGCCGGGCTACGAGGAGATGGCCCTCGACCCGGCGCTCCTCGACGGCCGCCTCCACGTCGTGGCGGCGCGCAGCCCCGGGTCCGACGCGGTCTCGATCCGCCAGGACGCCGCGATCCTGATCGGTCGGCTGAAGAAGGGAGACGCCGTCACTCATCCGATCGCCCCGGGCCGGCACGCGTGGGTCCACGTGGCGAAGGGCTCGGCCGGCGTGAACGGCTTCGCGCTGCACGAGGGGGACGGAGCGGCGGTGTCGGACGAGCCGGAGCTCCGCATCTCCACCCCCTCGGCCGGCGAGATCCTCGTCTTCGACCTGGCGTGAGGCGGACGGGTCCTGTTCATCAACGCCGGCGTACACTCGTGACGTGACGACGCTCGTCGATCGGAGGGGTTGGCCGGTCAGGAAGCTGCGACTCGGGGAGGAGCCGCGCGAGGACCGCTCGATCGCGGCGATGACCCCGTCGGAGAGGCTCGGGCTGGTGTGGCCCCTGACCCTCAACGCCTGGGCCTTCAAGGAGGGCCGCCTCGATGAACCCCGACTTCGTCGAGATGCTGTCCGAACTCTCCGCCTCCGGCGCTGAGTTCCTCGTCGTCGGCGCCCACGCTCTGGCGGCGCACGGCTTTCCGAGAGCCACCGGGGACCTGGGCATCTGGGTCCGGGCCGACAGCGAGAACGCTCCGCGAGTTCTCGAAGCCCTCCGGCAGTTCGGCGCGCCTCTCTTCGACCTTTCGGTCGACGATCTTTCGAAGCCGGGCACGGTCTTCCAGATCGGGACGGCACCGGCTCGCATCGACATCCTCACCGGTGTATCCGGCGTTACCTTCGACGAGGCGTGGCCCCGCCGAACGACGGTGAAGATCGGGGTGCTCGCGGTGGGTGTCATCGGCCGAGCGGACCTCATCCGCAACAAGCGGGCAACCGGCCGGCCGCAGGACCTGGTCGACGCCGATAACCTGGAACGGAATCGAGAATAGAATTCCCGCAGTAACACCACGGCGGGCCTGACAAACGAGCGCCGGCGCGCCGGGGGGACGCGCCCCGCCCCCCTCCGACGGCCCGGGAAGGCAGACCGGACGGGCGGATAATGGTCGGTATAATGTGACCATGTACCTCTGGAGATGGTCATGAAGCAGATTGCCGCCGCGAAGTTCAAGGCCCAGTGTCTGCATCTGATGGACGAGGTGAAGACGAGCCGCGAGCCCCTCCTGATCCGCAAGAAGGGACGCCCGGTCGCCATGCTGGTCCCGGCAGACGAGCCGCCGAAGGACGTCTTCGGCTGCCTCGCCGGGACGCTCGAGATCACGGGGGACGTCCTCTCTCCCGTGGTGCCCGCCCGGGAGTGGAACGCCCTCCGGTGATCCTCCTCGACACGCACGTCCTGCTCTGGCTCGGGGCCGAGCCGAAGAAGCTGTCGCGGGCAGCCGCGTCCGCCATCCGGCGCTCTCTCCGGTCGGGAGGGATCGGGATCGCCTCGATCTCGCTCTGGGAGATCGCCATGCTCCTCGAGAGCGGACGCCTCCGGGCGCCGGGGACGAGCGAGCACGCGATCGGCCTCCTCCTGGAGAAGACCGGCGTCGCGGTCCTCGAGATCACTCCCGAGGTGGCGGCGCTGGCCGTGCAGTTTCCCGAGAGCTTTCCGCGCGACCCGGCGGACCGCCTCATCGCCGCCACCGCGCGCGCCCGGAGCCTCCCCCTCGTGACCGCGGACGAGCGGATTCGGGAGTCGCCGCTCGTCAAGACGATCTGGTAGGGTCTCCCCGCGGTCTAAAGTAACCTCTCCCCGTGCACGACCTGCGGATGTTCCTCGCGGCCCTGAAGCGCGAGGGGGACCTCGCCGAGGTGACGGCCGAGGCGGACCCGAAGCTGGAGATCCCGGAAATCCACCGGCGCGTCATCGCGGAAGGGGGGCCGGCGCTTCTCTTCACGCGGCCGAAGGGATCGCCGTTCCCCGTCGTGACGAACCTCTTCGGGACGAAGAAGCGGATCGAGATGGCCTTCGGGACGCGCCCGTCGGAGTTCGTGAAGACGGCCG
>DAOMFB010000174.1:0-6605 GCA_035429585.1 Thermoanaerobaculia bacterium | reverse complement strand
CCGGCCGCCGGTCCCGGCGGCCCCTCCCCCGCCGTCCCGCCCGGAAAGGCCGTGGCACGTCCTCCGAAGGAGGCCGGGTGGCAGCAGGACGCGTCGGCGCCCGCTCCGCGGAAGGTGGAGCGGACGCCACCGCCCCGTTCCCATGAATCGGCGGGAGAGCCCCGCCGTCTCGAGGCCCGGCCGATCCCGACCCCGCGTCCCGAAAGCAGGCCGGCGGCGATGCCGGCGGCTCCCGCCGCCAAGCCGACGCCGCGCCCGGCCGCGCCCGAGGTCAAGGCCGAAGGACCGCCTCCGATTCCGCCTGCGAAGGCCGGGCGGGAGCTGCCCCCGCCGTCCCGGAACGCTCCGGCCGAGAAGCCGGCGGTTTCCAGGGCGCCGGTCGAGAAGCCGGCCGTTTCCAAGGCGCCGGCCGAGAAGCCGGCGGCCTCGAAGGCCCCGTCCGAGAAGAAGTCGACGCCCGCAAAGAAGGACGACAAGAAGGACCACCCGCCGCCGAACTGAGGCCTGGGGCCGCCGTGATCGGGTGGCCGGCGTACACCCGCCGGCGCGAAACTCCGTATCCTTCGGCCCTCATGGGCCCCGACCGCATCCCGCCCGCTCCGGCCGGAGAGCTGGCGACGCAGGACGTCGTCCTCCGCTTCCTCGAGAGCACCGGCCGCCCGTCCGAGGCGCGGCTCTACCTCGACCTCTTCCGCGCGCGCCCCCGGGAGCAGTTCGCGGCCATCGCGATCGACGCGCACGTCATGGCGGACGCGGCCGACGCCGTGGCGCAGGACCTGAAGTTCCTCGCGGCCCTCGACCTCTTTCCGACCGTCGTCCTCGGGATCTTCCAGCCGGCCGAGGCCGCCGCGCACGCGCGGCGCCTCCGCCGCCACCTCGAGGCGGAAGGCGTCCCGGTCGACGAGCTCTCGGCGACGGAGCCGCGCCTCGCCGACCGGGTCACGGCCTCCGCGGAGAGCGGCGCCGTTCCGGTCGTCGTCTTCGAGCCCGCCGCCACCGACGGCCTCCCGGACCGGCTCGAGCGGCTGGGCGCGCTCCTCGGGGCGCTGCGGGCCCGCAAGCTCCTCTTCCTCCACCGCCCCGGCGGCCTCCGCCAGGCGGGCGTCCTCGTCCCGATCGTGAACCTGACGACCGACGTCCCCGCCCTCCTCGCGAGCCGGGAGCTCTCCCGCAAGGAGGCGGCGATCCTCGACTACTCCCGCCGCCTCTGCAGCGACCCGGCCCTCCCCTCCTTCACGGTCGCCGTCACCTCGCCGCTGAACCTCCTCCGGGAGCTCTTCACCGTCAAGGGGGCGGGAACGCTGCTCCGCCGCGGCGCGCGCATCGTCCGTCACGAGGGGTGGGACGGCGTGGACCTCCCCCGCCTTCGGGACCTCCTCGCGTCGAGCTTCGGCCGGGCCCCGGCCGACGCCTTCTTCGCGCGAACGCCCGGCCGCGTCTACCTCGAGGAGGACTACCGCGGCTGCGCGATCCTCGTCGACGCCCCGCTCGGCGCCTACCTGACGAAGTTCGCCGTCTCGGCGGAGGCGCAGGGAGAGGGGATCGCGCGGGACCTCTGGGAGGCGCTCGCGGCCGACACGCCCGTCGTCTTCTGGCGCGCGCGGCGGACGAACCCGATCAGCGAGTGGTACGGAAAGCTCTGCGACGGCCTCGCCCGCCTGCCGGACTGGACCGTCTACTGGAAGGGGGTCGCCCCGGAGGCGATCCCCGCCATCCTCGACTGGGCCGCGAGCCAGCCCGTCGACATCCCGCGAAACGGGGAGTGACGGCGTTCCCGGCGGGTCTTTCTCTCTACAATGCCGTTCCCGCGACTCCGGCGCTGACGCCGCCCCGCGGACTCACCCGTTCCGGGAGGAAACGATGCGTTCGACCGCCTGCCGCTGCCTCGTTCTCGCGCTCCTCCCGGCCGCAGCTTCGGCCCTCGGCTCCGAGACGCTCACGCCGCAGCACGTCGCGAAGATCCGGAGCGTCGCCTCGGTCGCGATCTCGCCGGACGGCGGGCGCGTCGCGTACGTCCTGACGTCGCCCCGGCGGCCCCTCGCGGACGAGGACGGCCCCGCGTGGGCGGAGCTCCACGTCGTCGGACGCGACGGCGCCTCCCGGCCCTTCGTGACGGGCGAGGTGAACGTCTCGCGCCCCGCCTGGACGAAGGACGGCCGCTCGATCTCCTTCCTCGCCAGGCGGGGAAAGGACGAGCACCGGTCTCTCTACCTGATCCCCGCGGAGGGGGGAGAGGCGCGGCGCCTCCTCGCCCACGGGACCGACATCCTCTCCTACGCCTTCAGCCCGGACGGCGGGCGCGTCGCGTTCCTCGCGGCGGAGGAGAAGCCGAAGGCGCGGAAGGAGGCCGAGAAGAAGGGGTTCACGCAGGAGGTCGTCGACGAGAGCGCGGCGCCCGTCCGGATCTGGGTCGCCTCGATCCCGGAGGCCGAGGCGAAGCCCCGCCGGCTCGACGTCAAGGGCTCCGCGTCGGAGATCTCGTGGAGTCCCTCGGGCCCCCGCCTCGCCGTCGCGCTCGCGCCGACCTCGCTCGTCGACGACGACTACATGAACCGCCGCGTGACGGTCGTGGACGCCGACGCCGGCGGGGTCCTGACGCAGATCGCGAACCCCGGGAAGCTCGGCGCCATCGTCTGGAGCCCCGACGGCCGGACGCTCGCGTACGTGTCGGCCGCCGACCGGAACGACCCGGCGGCGGGACGGCTCATGGCGGTGCCGGCGGCCGGCGGAATCCCGCGGGACCTCCTCCCCGGCTACGACGGGCACGTCGGTTCGATCGCCTGGCAGGACGCCGAGACCGTGATGTACGTCGGCGACGAGGGCGTCCGGACGGCGCTCGCCACCGTGCGCCGGGACGGCGCCGGACCAAAGACGCTCGTTCCGGCCGACGGGCCCGTCTTCCATTCCCTGAGCCTGTCGAGGGACGGCCGGTCGGCGGCGACGGTCTGCGAGAGCCCCGAGCACCCCGCCGAGGTCTGCCTCGTGTCGCCCGGGAGCCCGAAGCCGCGGCGGCTCACGAACGGGAACCCGTGGCTCGCCGGCGTCCGCCTCGCACGGCAGGAGGTCGTGAGGTGGACGGCGCGGGACGGCCTCCCTCTCGAGGGGATCCTCGTCCGCCCCCTCGACGAGAAGCCCGGCGAGCGCGTCCCCCTCATCCTCGCCGTGCACGGCGGACCCGAGGGGCACGACCGCAACGGCTGGCTCACGAGCTATTCGAACCCGGGGCAGGTCGCCGCGGCGCGCGGCTTCGCCGTCCTTTACCCGAACTACCGGGGATCGACCGGCCGGGGCGTCGCCTTCTCGAAGATGGGACAGAAGGACCCGGCCGGGAAGGAGTTCGACGACCTCGTCGACGCGGTGGACCACCTGGTCGCGGCCGGCCTCGTGGACAAGGGCCGGGTCGGCGTCACCGGCGGCTCGTACGGCGGCTACGCCACGGCCTGGTGCGCGACCCGCTACTCGGCGCGCTTCGCCGCCGGCGTCATGTTCGTCGGGATCAGCGACATCGCGTCGAAGCCGGGCACGACGGACATCCCCGGGGAGGACTACCTCGTCCACTCGCTTCGGCATCCCTGGGAGGACTGGGCTTTCATGCGGGAGCGGAGCCCGATCGGACATCTCCCGGAGGCGCGGACGCCCCTCCTGATCCTCGGCGGAAAGGACGACCCGCGGGTCCACCCCTCCCAGTCGCTCGTCCTCTACCGGTACCTGAAGGCCCGCGACCAGGCCCCCGTGCGCCTCGTCCTCTACCCCGGGGAGAAGCACGGAAACGCCCGGGCCGCCTCGCGCTACGACTACAGCCTCCGGATGCTCCAGTGGTTCGAGCACTACCTGAAGGGGCCGGGCGGCGGGATGCCGCCCTGGGAGATCGACTATCCCGTGCCGTGACGCCGCGGCGCCGGCCGGTATGATGAGCGACCGGTGCGGCGCCCAGGCGCGTCCGCGGGGGTCCCGATGCCCGACTCCATCGCCTTCCGCCTCAACGGAAAACCGGTCCGGCTCGACGTCGACGGCGACCGCTCCCTCCTCTGGGTCCTCCGCACGGACCTCGGCCTGACCGGGACGAAGTACGGCTGCGGCGCGAGCCTCTGCGGGGCCTGTACGGTCGTCGTCGGCACGGAGGCCGTCCGGTCCTGCCAGCTCCCGGTGAAGGCCGTGCGCGGCAAGGACGTCACGACGATCGAGGGCCTCGAGCGGGACGGCAAGCTCCACCCGCTCCAGGAGGCCTTCGCCGACGCCGGGGGCCTGCAGTGCGGCTTCTGCACGCCCGGCATGATCATGAACGCCTACGCCCTCCTCCTGAAGACGCCGAAGCCGAGCCGGAGCCAGATCGTCACGGCGATGGACGACAACCTCTGCCGCTGCGCGGCCCACCACCGGATCGTGACGGCCATCGAACAGGCCTCCGCACGGACGGGAGGTGCGAAATGACGGACCGCGCCTCGTCCGCCCTCCACCGCCGCGACTTCGTCCGGCTCCTCGGCGGCGGGATCATCGTCCTCTTCACGACCGACCTGTCGGAGCTCCTCGGGCAGGAGAGCCGGACCCGCGGCTACCCGACCGACTTCAACGCCTATCTCCGGATCGCCGCCGACGGGCGCGTGACCGTCTGGTCCGGGAAGATCGAGATGGGGCAGGGAGTCGTCACGTCGCTCGCGCAGATGGCGGCCGACGAGCTGGGCGTCCCGCTCGACGCGATCGACATGGTCATGGGGGACACGGCCCTCTGTCCGTACGACGCGGGGACCTGGGGCTCGATGTCGACCCGTTTCTTCGGCCCGGCCCTCCGCGGCGCGGCGGCCGAGGCCCGGGCGGTCCTCCTGTCCCTCGCGTCGGAGCGGATGAAGGTCCCGGCGGACGCCCTCCGCGCCGCGGACGGCGTCATCTCCTCCGCCTCGGACCCGAAGCTTCGCGTCACGTACGGCGAGCTGGCGAAGGGACAGAAGATCGTCCGGACGCTCGACGGGAAGGCGGTCCTGAAGTCCGTCTCCCAGTTCCGGGTCATGGGGCGGCCGGAGAAGCGCCGCGACGCCCGCGAGAAGGTGACGGGGAAGGCCCTCTTCGCCGGGGACGTCCGCGTTCCCGGCATGCTCTACGCGAAGCTCCTCCGCCCGCCGGCCCACGGCGCCGTCCGGAAGAGCCTCGACACGTCCGCCGCCGCGCGCGTCCCCGGCGCCCTCGTCGTGGACGAGGCCGGGCTCGTCGCCGTCCTCCACAGGGACCCCGAGGCCGCCGAGAAGGCCCTCGCCCTCGTGAAGGCCGAGTGGGACGTCCCGGCGCCCGCCTTCGACGACCGGAGCGTCTTCGACCACCTCCTCGCCGCCGGCGGCGAGGGCCAGGAGTCGGAGAAGAAGGGGGACCTCGCCGAGGGAACGAGGAAGGCGACGGCTCTCTTCGAGGGGAAGTACCTGAACGGCTACGGCGCGCACGCGCCGATGGAGACCCACACCTCCCTCGCGCGGTTCGCGGACGGGACGATGACGGTCTGGGCCGCCACGCAGACGCCCTTCGGGACCCAGCAGGCGGTCTCGCAGGCCCTCGGGCTCCCGAAGGAGAGCGTCCGCGTCATCACCCCGTTCGTCGGCGGGGGCTTCGGCGGGAAGAGCGCCGGCCCGCAGTCGGTCGAGGCGGCGAAGCTGGCGAAGGCGACCGGGAAGCCGGTGCAGGTCTCCTGGAGCCGCGCCGAAGAGTTCTTCCTCGACACCTTCCGGCCCGCCGCGGTCGTGAAGATCCGGTCCGGTCTCGACGGCGACGGGCGGATCTGCCTCTGGGACTACGGGGTCTGGGCCGCGGGATCCCGCGGCGCGGAGCAGTTCTACGACGTGCCGAACAACCTCCTGCGCAGCTACGGCCGCTGGGGAAGCGACACGCCGAAGATGCACCTCTTCGCCACGGGGCCGTGGCGCGCCCCGGGGGCCAACATCAACGTCTTCGCCCGGGAGTCGCAGATCGACCGGATGGCGGCGGCGGCGAAGGCCGACCCGCTCGAGTTCCGCCTCCGCAATACCTCCGACAAGAGGATGCGGAGCGTCCTCGAGGCGGCGGCCTCGCGCTTCGGCTGGAAGAAGGCCGCCGGGCCGAGCGGTCGCGGCGTCGGGATCGGGTGCGGGATCGACGCGGGAACCTACGTGGCCCTGATCGCCGAGGTGAAGGTCGACGCCGCGAGCGGCAAGGTGACGGTCTCCCGCGTCGTCGCCGCGCAGGACATGGGCGTCGTGATCAACCCCGACGGCGCGACGATGCAGATGGAAGGCTGCATCATGATGGGCCTCGGCTACACGCTCTCGGAGGAAGTCCGGTTCAGCGGGGGAAAGATCCACACCCGGAATTTCGACACCTACGAGATCCCGCGCTTCTCCGGGATGCCGGTGCTCGAGACGGTCCTCGTGAAGAACGACGAGCTCTCCCCGCAGGGGGGCGGCGAGCCGGCGCTCGTCCCGGTCGGGGCAGCCGTCGCGAACGCCGTCTTCGACGCGACCGGGGCGCGGCTCTTCGAGATGCCGTTCACCCCGGCGCGCGTGAAGGAGGCGCTCGCGGCGGGGAAAAAGACGCCGGCCTGACGCCGCACCCCGCGACGGGGGGCGGGGGGCCCCCCATCGAGGAGG
>DAOMFB010000173.1:0-6624 GCA_035429585.1 Thermoanaerobaculia bacterium | reverse complement strand
AGAACGGCGTCGAACCGCCCCGGGGGCAGCGGCGGCCGCCCGGCGTCCGCCCGGGGATTGGACGCGCGGACGAGTGTCTCTTCCGGGCCGGACGTCCGACGTCACGGCCGGAACGGGAACCCCGGAAGCCCGTCGAGGGCGCGGGCGAAGAGGGCGACGTACCCGGCGAAGCCGAGCACGCCGAGGAGGACCTGGAGCGCGCCGTCCAGCCGGACGGCGGCGGCGAAGGAACCCGCCAGGACGAGGAGCGAGAGCAGGAGGGCGAGAACTCTCGGGGCGACCGGGTGGCGGAGGATCGGGGCGCCGGCGTTCATGCCGGAAACGTGGCGCCCCCGTCGGCAAGAAGTCCGGAAAAACGTCTAAAGGTTTCCTAAAGGCGGCGTCGGGCGGCGCCCCGCGCGCGTAGAGTGCCCTCGGGCGCGGCCGCGTCGGCCGCGAGAGAAGCTGTGCCCGATACCCGCCGCATTCGCCAGGCCCTTCTCGGAAGACCCCGGGACGTCAAGGACCCCGGCGTCTTCCACCACATCTCGCTCGTCGCCTTCCTCGCGTGGGTCGGCCTGGGCGCGGACGGGCTCTCGTCCTCCGCGTACGGCCCCGACGAGGCCTTCCGGGCCCTCGGCTCGCATCACGCCCTGGCCATCGTCCTCGTCGGCATGACGGCCGTGACGATCACGGTCATCTCGATCGCCTACTCCGACGTCATCCAGCACTTCCCCGGGGGGGGCGGGGGCTACCTCGTCGCGACGAAGCTGCTCGGGGAGAAGGCCGGCGTCGTCTCGGGGTGCGCGCTCCTCGTCGACTACATCCTGACGATCACGACCTCGGTCGCGTCGGGATGCGACCAGCTCTGGAACTTCCTTCCCGCGGAGGCGGCCCCCTTCAAGCTGGGCGTCGAGGTGCTGGTCCTCGTCATCCTCGTCGTCCTGAACCTCCGGGGCGTCAAGGAGTCGGTCGCGCTCCTCGTCCCGATCTTCGCGGTCTTCGCCCTCACGCACGCCTTCGCGATCGTCTGGGTCTTCGCCTCGCACGCGGGCTCGCTTCCCGCGGTCTTCTCGGGAGCGGCGCGCGAGATCCGGGAGTCCCGGGTCTCGATGGGCTTCTGGCCGCTCGCATTCGTCCTCCTCCGGGCCTACTCGATGGGCGGTGGGACCTACACGGGGATCGAGGCGGTCTCCAACGGCGTCACGATCCTCCGGGAGCCGCGGGTGAGGACGGGGAAGAGGACGATGTTCCTGATGGCCGCCTCGCTCGCCTTCACGGCGGGCGGCATCCTTTTCGGCTATCTCCTCGTGGCGGCCCATCCGCAGGAGGGGAAGACGATGAACTTCGTCCTCTTCGACGCCCTCTTCGGCGGATGGCGGCCGGGCGGCGTCGCCGCGGGAACGGCTCTCGTCCTGACGCTCCTCGTCTCGGAGGCCGCGCTCCTCTTCGTGGCGGCGCAGACCGGCTTCCTGGACGGCCCCCGCGTCCTCGGGAACATGGCGATCGACTCCTGGGTGCCCCACCGGTTCGCCCAGCTCTCGGACCGGCTCGTGACGCAGAACGGCGTCGTCCTGATGGGCCTCGCCGCCGTCGCGGCCCTCCTCTACACCCGCGGCGAGATCGGGATGCTCGTCGTCATGTACTCGATCAACGTCTTCGTCACGTTCTCCCTGACCGAGCTCGGGATGACGCGGCACTGGATCGCCCACCGGAGCCGGGAGCCGCGCTGGAAGAGCCGCCTCGCGCTCCACGGGTCGGGCCTCGTCCTCTGCGTGACGATTCTCGGGATCACGCTGTACGAGAAGTTCGCGGAAGGGGGCTGGATGACGACGGTCGTCACGAGTGCGGCGATCGGCCTCTGCTTCCTGATCCGCCGGCATTACAGGCGCGTGAACCGGGACCTGAAGCGGCTCGACGACGTCCTCGTCCAGATCGCGCCGGCGGCCGGGACGCGCGAGGGAACGGGCGAGCTGGACCGGAAGCTCCCGACGGCGATCCTGACGGTCGACCGGTTCTCGGGCTACGGCCTCCACCAGATCCTGAGCATCCACGGGCTCTTCCCCGGGTACTACCGGAACCTCGTCTTCGTCTCGGTCGCGGTCGTCGACTCCGGGAGCTTCAAGGGGAGCGAGGAGGTCGAACGGCTGGAGGCCGCCACGCGCGAGAGCCTCGAGAAGTACGTCGCGTGGGCGCGGGCCCACGGCTGGAACGCCGCGTACCGGATGGCCGTGGACACGGAAGCCCTGGAGAAGGTGACCGAGATCTGCGCCGAGCTGGCGCGGGAGTTCCCCCGGTCGGTCGTCTTCTCGGGGAAGCTCGTCTTCTCGAAGCCCCGCTGGTACGACACGATCCTCCACAACGAGACGGCCTACGCGATCCAGCGGCGCCTGCAGGTCTCGGGCGTGCCGGCCATCGTCCTCCCCGTCCGGGCCGCCGTCTGACGGGTCAGACGGCGAGCGGCTCGGCCACGAACCGGTAGCCGATCCACGGCTCGGTCACGACGTAGCGCGGCGAGGCGGGGTCGGGCTCGATCTTCCGGCGGAGCGAGCCGACGTGGACCCGGACGGTGTCCGGCGTCGTCCCGGGAGCCCCCTGCCAGACCCGGCCGATGATCTGCCGGATGGTGACGGGCTTTCCCGCATGGAGGGCGAGGAGCTCGAGGACGGCGAACTCGGTCGGCGTGAGCCGGACCTCGCGTCCCTCGACGGCGACCTGCCGCCGGTCGCGGTCGATCGTGAGACCCGGGAACCGGAGAGGACCGGCGGCCGCCTCGTGCGCCGACCGGCGGAGCTGGGCGCGGACGCGCGCCAGAAGCTCCGCGACCGAGAAGGGCTTCACCACGTAGTCGTCCGCGCCGAGGTCGAGGGCGCGGATCTTGTCGGCGTCGCCGCCCCGGACCGAGAGGACGACGACCGGCGTCGCGCCCTGCCCGCGGACGCGCCGGACGAGGTCGAACCCGTCGGCCACCGGCATGGCGAGGTCGGTGAGGACGAGGTCGGGCTCGGTCTCGACGAAGACCCGGAAGCCCTCGGCCCCGTCGCGGGCCTCGACGACCGCGTATCCGGCGGCCTCCAGCTCCGCGGCGAGCGCGCGCCGGATGGCCCCGTCGTCGTCGAGGCCGAGAACGCGGGGGGCGCCGGCCGGCCGCGTCACGCGGCCTCCCCGGGCCGCGACGCCGGCAGCTCGAGTCGTGCGATCGTCCCGCCCCCCGGACGCTCGAGAAGGTCGACCCGCCCGCCGAGCGCCAGCGCGAGCGACCGGCAGATCTCGAGGCCGAGGCCGGTGCGCCCCGTCTCGCCGGCGTCGGCCCCCGGGGGCTCGCGGAGGCCGGCGGGGAGGCCGGGGCCGCGGTCGAGAACCTCGAGGCGGACGCGGGAGGCGTCCTCCGGGCTCGACGCGGCCGCGAGCGAAATCGGCGTGTCGGCCCGGGCGGCCCGGGCGGCGTTCTCGAGGAGGTTCGTCAGGATCTCGACGGTGAGGGCGGGATCGGTGAAGGCGTCCGGCGCGTCGTTCGCGACCGAGACCTCGATGCGGCGACCCGCGAGGACGTACGGAAGGGCCTCGCGCGCCGAGCGAAAGAGGTCGGCCGCCGGCGTCGGCTCCGGGCGGGGCGCGGTGACGCCGGCGTCGAGGCGGGCCCGCGCCAGGAGGTTGTCGATCCGGTGCGAGAGGCGCTCCGTCTCCCGGGCCACGTCCGCGAACGCGTCGGGTCCGCCGCCGCGGCCGAGCCGCTCGAGCCCGATGCGGATCGCCGTGATCGGCGTCCGGAGGTCGTGCGAGACGGCCCGGAGGAGCGAGGTCTTCAGGGCGTCGCTCTCGCGGAGCGCCTCGAGATGGGCGCGTTCCCCGAGGAACCGCTCCCGCTCCGCCGAGAGGGCTTCCACCTCGCGGCGCCGGGCGTCGGCCTCCTCGGCCCGGCGCCGCTCCTTGGCGACGAGGTGGCTCACGAGGACCGAGGCGACCAGGAAGACGGCGAGGGCGACCCAGTTCTCCGGCTCGGCGATGGTAAAGGTGCCGACCGGCGGCAGGAAGTAATAGTTCAGCGAGAGCGCCCCGACGACGGACGCCACGGCGCCGGCCACGAGTCCGCGGGCGACCGCGGATCCGAGGACGGCGATGAGGATGCAGAAGCCGGTCGTCGTGGCGTTCGCGCCGAGGAGGTGCGCCACCCCCGTCGCGGCGCCGACCGCGCCGACCGCGAGAGCGGCGTCCGCCGCGACGCGCGCGGTCCTACCCGTGGATGTTCTGTCCGTGGACCGCCTCCGCGGCCTCGTGAAGGGCCTCCGAGAGCGTCGGGTGGGCGTGGATCGTCCGGATCATCTCTTCGGTCGTCGCCTCGCACCGGAGGAACGCGGCGGCCTGCCCGATCAGCTCCGTCGCGTGCGGGCCGATGATGTGGACGCCGAGGACCTCGTCGTACTTCTTCTCGGAGACGATCTTCACGAAGCCTTCGTTCGTGTGCTCCATGGAGCTCTTCGCCAGGACCTGGAATCCGAACTTCCCGACGGCGACCTCGTAGCCCCGCTCGCGGGCCTTCGCTTCGGGAAGGCCGATCGAGGCGACCTCCGGGTCCGTGTAGGTGCAGCCCGGGACCTGGTCCCGGTTGATCGGGCGCGTCGGGACGCCCGCGATCGACTCCGCGGCGACGATCCCCTCGGCCGAGGCGACGTGCGCGAGCCAGATCGTCGGCGTCACGTCCCCGATCGCCCAGACGCCGCGGACGTTCGTCCGCTGGTGGGCGTCGACGACGACGTAGCCCTTCTCCGTCGCGACGCCGAGCGTCTCGAGGCCGAGGCCTTCCGTCACGGGCCGCCGGCCGACGGCGAGGAGGACCTTCTCGACCGTCCACGAGAGGCTGCTGCCGTCGGGGCCGGTCGCGGCCACCGTCACGGTGCCGTCGCCGTTCCGCGTGACGGCCTCGACCGCGGTCTTCACGTGGCAGGAGATCCCCTTCTTCCGGAACGACTTCTCGATCTCCCGGGAGATCTCCTCATCCTCGACGGGGAGGAGGCGCGGGAGGACCTCCACGAGGACGGTCTTCGTCCCGTAGCGCGCGTAGCACGACGCGAACTCCGCGCCGACGGCGCCGGAGCCGATGACGAGCATCGAGGCCGGGACCGACATCGACTTCAGGACGTGGTCCGAGTTGACGACCGACGCGCCGTCCGCCTTCAGGAAGGGGAGATCCCGCGGGACCGAGCCGGTGGCGATCAGGACGTTCCGGGTCTCGAGCCGCGTCTCGCCCCCGTCGCCCGAGACGACCACCCGGCCCGGGCCGTCGAGCCTCCCGAACCCCGCGTGGATGTCGATCCGGTGCTTCTTCATCAGGTACTCGACGCCCCGGGCGCCCTTGAGGACGACCTTGTCGCGGAACTTCGCGACGGCCGGGAAGTCGAGCTCCACACCGGAGGTCCGGACCCCGAAGCTCTCCGCGTGCCGTGCCTCGTCGAGGAGCGTCGCCGACTTGAGCATCGCCTTCGTCGGGATGCAGCCGCGGTGGAGGCAGGTTCCCCCGAGGCCGACCCCGGGGACCTTCGCGTCCTTCTCGACGACGGCCGTCCTCAGGCCGAGCTGGGCGGCCCGGATGGCGGCCACGTAACCGCCGGGTCCGGAGCCGATGACGACGAGGTCGTAGGGAGAAACGCTCACGGTGACTCCTTGACGCGCCGGACGGCGCGGAGCGCGGAAATTATAGGGGCCCGCGCCGGCGCCCCCGATATCATGCGCCGGGAGGGTGACGCCGATGCCCCGCGATCTCTACGACACCGCCGCCGTCGTCCGGCAGCTGAACCGGATCCTGGAAGCCGAGCTGGCCGGGGTCGTTCGCTACACCCACTACTCGTTCATGGTCTTCGGCTTCCACCGGATCGCCATCGTCCAGTGGCTCCGCGGCCAGGCCGCCGAGTCGCTCCTCCACGCCACCGAGGCGGGCGAGATGATCACGAGCCTCGGGGGCCACCCGTCGCTCGGGATCGGCCCGCTCCTCGACACGCATCGCCACGAGCTGTCCGAGATCCTTGCCGAGGCGCTCGAGCACGAGACCCGGGCGCTCGACCTCTACCGCGAGCTGATCCCGCTCGTCGAGGGGAAGTCCGTGATGCTCGAGGAGTACGCGCGCAAGATGATCGGGACCGAGGAGGCGCACGTGGGCGAGGTGCGGAAGATGCTCGGCGGACCGGCGTCGCGGCCGGCGCGCCGGACGAGGAGGCCGTAGGCCCCGAACGCCGCGCCCGGGCGGCCGTCTCCATCGGCCCCGAACGTCCGCCCCCCGCCGCTTGCTAGAGTGTCCGGATGACGCCGCGCGCCCTTCTCGCCGCCGCCCTCCTGGCCGCCGCCCCCCCCCTTCTCGCCGCCGACCGGGTCGTCCCCGGTCCGCTCCCGTCCGGGGAAACGCAGCTGCCCAACGGGCGGCTCCTGACGCCCACCGGGCTCCAGGCTCCGGTGGCGCCGTACCCGTTCGGCCTCGCCGTCGTCCCCGGCGGCGGACGCCTGGTCGTCGCGTCTACCGGCGCGTCGGACCAGGCGCTTCAGCTCCTGGACGCGAAGACCGGAAAGGTCCTCCACGCGGTCTCGGTCCCGAGGTCGTGGCTCGGCCTCGCCCTCTCGGCCGACGGGCAGAGGGCCTTTCTCTCCGGCGCGAAG
>DAOMFB010000172.1:0-6637 GCA_035429585.1 Thermoanaerobaculia bacterium | reverse complement strand
TGCCCCTTCTCGATCGACCAGTGGGCCGTCAGGAAGACGACGGGGACGGCCGCCGCCTCCTCGAGGCCGACGCCGGCGGGGATCGGAAAGACGTGCGTCGCCGGGGCGACGACCTTCTCCGCATGGCCGCCGAAGATCGGGACGGCGACGACGCGCTCCCCCTCTCCGAGTCCGGTCACGCCCGAGCCGAGGCGCTCGACGACTCCGGAGATCTCCATCCCCGGGACGAAGGGCGCCTTCGGCGTCCGCGGGTAGACGCCGGCCCGCGTGAAGAGGTCGGCGAAGTTGAGACCGACCGCGGCCGTCCGGACGAGGACCTCGCCCGGCCCCGGAGCCGGGTCCTCCCGCTCGCGGAGGACGAGCCGCTCCGGCCCGCCGTACCGGTCGACGAACCACGCCCGCGACGTCACACCCCATTATCGCGATAGGCTCCTGACGACGAGTCCGGGCCTCTCGGAGGACGGATGACTTTGCTCGCTCCCCTGCTCGCGCTCGCCCTCCTCGCGGAGCCCCCCGCCGCCCCGCCGACGCCGTCCCCCCCCCCGCCTTCTCTCTCGTGGGGATGGTTCAGCGAGCCGGAGGGGGCCTACGTGTGCGGAGGGAAGGGAGACCCCGTTTCCCCCGAGGGGGCGACGGTCGAGGTCCGTTCCCGGCCGGCCGCGCCGGCAGGAAGCGGCGGGAGAGGCGCCTCCTTCGACGCGACGCCGTACCGGCGCCGGCAGCTCACCGTCTCGGCCGACCTCAGGACGCGCAGCGTCTCGGGGGCCGCCCTTCTCTTCCTCAGGATCGAGAAGGACGGGGTGACCCTCGGGAACGACGTGAGCTTCCAGAACGCCCTCTCGGGCGACACCGACTGGACGCCGCGGTCCGCCTCGCTTCGGGTCCCGCCCGGCGCGACGAGGATCTTCTTCGGGGTCGTCCTCTTCGGCAGCGGCGAGGTCTCCGCCCGTCGGCTCCGCGTCGAAGGAAGCGATCGGCCCCGTCCGGATGGTCCGCCGTCCGTGTCGCCGGAAATCGTCCTCGACGCGGCCATCGCGATCGTCCGGTCGAACGCCCTCCGGCGCGACGCCGTCGACTGGGCGAAGGCCGAGCCGGAGATCTGCTCTCTCGCCGGGGGGGCCGAGGAGCCCTCCGACGTCTACCCCGCGATCGCGCTCCTCCTCTCGAAGCTCGGGGACCGGCACAGCCGGCTTCTGACCCCGCGGCAGTTCTCCGACATGAACTCGGCCGGGGCCGCGAACCCCCCGGTGGAGGTCCGAAGCCTCCCGGGACATGTCGGCCTCGTCCGCGTCCCGGGCTACTGGGGGAACGACCTCGCCGCGATGGAACGATTCGCGACGCAGGCGCACGACGCCCTGATCGAGATCCGGAAGGAGGCGCGCTGCGGCTGGGTCGTCGACCTCCGTGGAAACACGGGCGGAAACATGTGGCCGATGGTCGCGGCGCTCGCGCCGTTCCTCGGCGAGGAGACCCTCGGGTGCTTCGAGGGAGGCGCGGATCCGGAACAGGCCTGGAATGCCCGAATGGCGTCCGAAAACCCGCCTCCCATTGTGCTGGAGGCCCTTCAGAGCGCCCGCGTGGCGGTCCTGACCGGGCCGGGTACGGCGAGCTCCGGCGAGGCGATCACGACGGCCTTTCGGGGTCGCCCCGGCACGAAGTCGTTCGGAGAGCCGACGGCCGGCCTCTCGACGGCGAACCGCCCTTTCCCGCTTCCCGACGGCGGGGCGATCCTCCTCACCGTCTCCGTCATGGCGGACCGGACCGGGCGGTGGTACGGCGGGCCGATCGAGCCCGACGTCCGGATCGAGGTCCCTCCCGGGACGACCGAGGACCTCGCGCTCGAAGCGGCCGTGAGGTGGCTCCGGGAGTCGCCGGGCTGCGACGTTCCGAAATGAAGAGAGAAGAGCCGCGATAGGCTCCTCGCGTGAAGAAGCTCGCCCTCTTCCTGGTCCTCGTCCTCGCGGCCTTCCTCATCTGGTTCAAGACGACGTACGGCGGCGCCGTCGTCCCCTTCCCGGACCGCTCCACGCCGCCGCTCCTCTCCGCGTCGGCGGTCGAGATCGTGGCCGAGCTGCCGGAGGCGCCCGGGAACGTCGCCGTCTCGGCCGAGGGGCGCGTCTTCTTCAACTTCCACCCCGAGGGACGGCCCGCGCTGAAGGTCGTCGAGTGGGTGAACGGGAAGGCCGTGCCGTTCCCCCCCTCCTTCGACCCCTACGTCGCGCCCTACTCCCTCCGGATCGACCGGAAGAACCGCCTCTGGACGCTCGACTGGGCCTTCCACGGCGCGAGGGAGGTCCGCCTCCTCACCTTCGACCTCGCCACGAAGCAGCTCGTCCACCGCTGGGACCTCCCGCGCGACGTCGCGGGGCTCGGGTCGTACGTCCAGGACTTCCAGGTCAGCCCGGACGGCAAGCACGTCTTCCTCGCCGACGCGGGGGTCGCGAGCCGCCGGCCCGCCCTGATCGTCTACGACGTCGAGAAGAACCTCGGCCGGCGCGTCCTCGAGCGGGACCGGTCGGTCCTCGACCACCCGTTCCTGATCGACGCGAAGGGGACGCGGATGATCCTCCTCGGCGGGTTCTTCGCGATGCACCCGGCGCTCGACTCGATCGGCCTCGACGCGGAGGGGGAGTGGCTCTACTACGGCCCGATGTCGGGGGAGCGGCTCTTCCGTGTCCGGACGCGCGACCTCCTCGACGAGACGCTCTCCCCCGCCGCCCTCTCCGCGCGCGTCGAGGACTACGGGCCGAAGGTCCAGAGCGACGGCATCTCCCTCGACACGGCCGGGAGCGTCTACCTGACCGACGTGGAGCACGGGGCGGTCTCGATCCTGAACCCCGACCGCGAGCTCCGGACCCTGGTCCGCGACCCGCGCTGGCGCTGGCCCGACGGCCTCTCCTTCGGCCCGGAAGACTGGCTCTACGTCACCGACAGCGCGATCCCCGATCTGCTCCTGAAGAGCCGGGAGCACATGAGGAAGGCCGCCCCCTACTTCATCTGGCGTTTCCGGACCGGCATCCCCGGGATCCCGGGGCGCTGAGGGTCAGGGCTCCTTCGCCTCGCCGAGCCGCTTCAGCATCCGCCGGATGTCGGCCAGCCCCTTCCACGCGACGTGGAACGTGATCGTCGAGTACCAGAGGAGGACGGCCCCTGTCAGGAGCCACCAGAAGGGGTGACCGTGCGGGCTCATGTCCTGCCTCCTTCCCGGACGCGGTTCTTCAGGAGCGAGCCGATCGCCATGGCGGCCGCCGCCCCGGCGTAGGCCGCGAGGCCCGACCAGTAGGGCCCGACCGTCTCCCGCGCGAAGCGCGCGGTGGCGGGGAGCTGCTCGAGGACGAGATAGGCGACCGGGACGGCCGCCCCGACCGCGATCGTCGCCCCCGCCCCCCAAGAGTTCGTCCGCGGGAAGTAGCAGCAGGCCACGAGGAGGACCGACATCGAGGCGAGGTAGATCGTCCCCGTCACGCCGAGGTACGTCCAGAGGTCCCCCTTGAGCGGGTACCAGAGGCCGTAGAAGAGGAGGAAGACGCCGATGGCCGCGACGATCGCCCGGTTCGCCCGGAGCCCCCGCCGCTCGTCCCAGGCTCCGCGCCGGAAGGGGGCGAGGATGTCGTTCCAGATCACGCTCGCCCAGGTCAGCATGTAGCTCGAGTCGGTGCTCATGTCCGCGGCGAGCATCGCGGCGACGAGAAGCCCCATCAGCCCGGCCGGGACGAACGCGGAGAGGAACCTCGGCATGGCCTGGAGCGAGTCCGCCTGCGGGCCGAGGACGGCGAGGGCCGCGATCCCCCAGATCCCCGGGACGAGGAACCGCGCCACGAAAAAGAAGCTCGTCCGCGTGAAGACCCGCCGTCCCGTCGCCGCGTCGCGCGCCGAGAGGACGCGCTGCAGGATCGTCTGCCACGTCAGGACCGTCGCCAGGTTCAGGCAGGCGTTGAAGAGAACGTAGGGCCACCCCATCTTCGCGTTCGAAAAGGGGCTGAAGCCTCCCGCCCCGCGGTGGCGCGCGACGGCCCCGGTCAGGGCCTCCCAGCCGACATTCGCGAGGATCAGGACGGTCACGGCGATCAGCCCGGCGCTCATGACGACGAACTGGAGGAAGTCGGTCACGAGGACCGAGAGCATCCCGCCGAGGACCGTGTAGACGGCCACGAGCACGAGGAGGGCCGTCATCATCAGCTCGAGGCGGTGGTCCCACGCCCACCCGCCGCCCCTCGCGTCGAGGCGGGCGACGCCGAGCAGGAACTCGCCCCCCGTCCGGAGGAAGACCCCCATGTTCAGGAGGCCGCCGAGGACGATGACGACGCCCGAGGCCCACCGGACGCGCGGGCCGAAGCGCTTCTCGAAGAGCTCGGGGAGCGTCACGACCCCCGACTCGCGGAGCGGCCGGATGCAGAACCCCGTCGCCCCGACCGCCCACATCGAGAGCGCGAGGAGGATTCCCGGGACGGCGCCGGCGAAGCCGAGGTTGAAGCCGTTCTGCGCCGTGTACATGCAGGTGACGATCCCGAACTCGGTCGCTGCGAGGCTCGCGATCCCGAGGGAGACGTCCATCTCGCGCCCGGCCACGAGGAAGTGCTCCACCTTCCCGACGTGCTTGCGGACGGCGAGGCCGGCGGCCATCGTGCCGAGCAGGTAGAGCCCGACGAGCGCGCCGTCGAAGGAGGTGAACCCGGTCACGCGGCCGTCTCCCCGGCGACCCGCTCCACGAGGCGGGAGAGCGCCCCCTCCTGAGCCTCCAGCGACGCCACGAGGGCGAACTGCGTCCGCGCCCGGTCGAGGTTGTGTCCGTCGCGGTGGACCCGGAAGTAGACGTCTCCTTCGAGGTGGTCGGTCAGGAAGCGCATCCCGCACTCGTACGTCAGGAGCTTCCCGGCGACGACGAGCCGCTCGCGCTCGAGGCTCGAGAGGGCTCCCGCCATCGCCTCGAGGTACCCGCGGACCAGCGCCTCGAACATCGGGACGCTCGCGACGACCCGTGCCGCGTCCCGCTCGTCCTCGGCCACCGGGTTCGCCGCCGTCCGGACCATGTCGCCGAAGTCGTGGAGGAGGAGCCCCGGCATGACCGTGTCGAGGTCGATCACGCAGATCCCCTCCCCCGTCGCGTCGTCGAGGAGGACGTTGTTCAGCTTGGTGTCGTTGTGGGTGACCCGCTCGGCGAGGAGGCCGGCCGCCGCGAGCGAGGCAAGGCTCCCCGCGAGGGAGTCGCGCCGCTCGACGAACGCGATCTCGCGCGCCACGCCGGCGGCCCGGTTCCGCGGGTCGGCCGCCACGACCTCGCGGAAGCGGGCGAGGCGGCGCGGCGTGTCGTGGAAGTGCGGGATCGTCTCGGCGAGGCGCGGCGGCGGCAGGTCCGAGAGGAGCCGCTGGAAGGTCCCGAAGGCCTTCGCCGCCTCGAAGGCCTGGCGCGGCGACGTCAGGAGGTCCCAGCTCCGGGCCCCCTCGACGAAGGAATAGGCGCGGAAGACGCGCCCGTCCGCGTCCCGGTGGAGCCACGCCCCGTCCCGGGCCGGGATCAGCGCGAGCGCCCGCCGGGAGGCGTCGGGCGCGCCGGCGAGCTTCGCCGCGAGGTGGCCGGTGACGCGCGCGACGTTCTCCATCAGGGCGCCCGTGTCGTGGAAGACCTCGGTGTTGATCCGCTGGAGGATCGCCCGCCGGACGTTTCCCCCCTCGAGCGTCACGGCCCACGTCTCGTTGATGTGCCCGCTCCCCCACGGCGTGAAGGCGACCGGCCGGCCGGGAAACGCGAAGGCCGATGCGGCCGACGGAAGGACGGCCGGGTCGGTCTTCACGCCGCCCCCCAGAGGGGGCTCGGGTAGAGCCCGGCCGCCACCCGGGCCGCCACCGCCGCGCGGACCCGCGGGAGGTCCTCGCGGTACGTCACGCCGAACCACTCCTCCTCCGTCGGAAGGACGGTGACCTCCGCGCGCCCCGCGCGGAGCGCCGCGTCGACCGCGGCCGGGAGGTAGAACTCCGCCGCCGGGTCGCCCCCCGGCCCGGCGAGGAACCGCTCGAAGCCCGTCTCCAGCTCGCCGAAGAGGGCCGGCGTGAAGCCCCAGAGGTTCAGCGAGACCGGCTCGTCGCCGGTGAAGTGCCGCACCGCGCTGCCGGGCCCGGACCCCAGAAGGCCGCCCGGGCCCCGGCGGATTCCGGTGTGCTCGACGACGGAGCGGAGGCGGCCGTCCGGGGCCGTCTCGCAGACGCCCCGCGAGACCGCCCCGTGCTCGGAGAGCGTCTTCGCCAGCCGGAAGGCGACGAGCGCCCAGCGCGCCGGTCCGTCCGCCGGCCGCGAGAGGAACGCCGCGAGCTTCGCGAAGCCGTCCGCCCCGTACCAGTCGTCGGCGTTGATGACGACGAAGGGGCGCGCGACGAGGCGCCGCGCCGCGCGGACGGCGTGCCCCGTTCCCCACGGCTTCGACCGGGGCCGGGGGACGGCCGCGCCCGCCGGGACGTCCCCGTCCTCCTGGTGCGCGTAGACGACCTCGAGGCGCGCGGCGTACCTCCGCCCCAGCGTCTCGTGGAACTCCCCCTCCATCTCCCGCCGGACGACGAAGACGGCCCGCCGGATCCCCGCGCGCCACGCGTCGTAGACGGCGTAGTCCGTCAGCGTCTCGCCCCCGGGCCCCACCGGAACGAG
>DAOMFB010000171.1:0-6642 GCA_035429585.1 Thermoanaerobaculia bacterium | reverse complement strand
GCGGCGGCGGGCGCCGTTCGTCCTCGCCCCGGCCGGCCGCCCCGAGGTGGCGATCCTCTGGAAGAACCTCGCGGCGTGGAACCGGATGCCGGTGGCGACGCTCCTCCGGTGGTGTCTCCTGATGGGCGCCGCCGCCCTCGCGGCGGGAGCGCTCTTCCGCTCCCCCGCCGCCGATCAGGCGACGGGAGTCGCGCTGATGGTCGTGGTGACCGTCGCTCCGTTCATGGCCCTCATGCTTCCCTCCGGCCTGAGGCTCGACCTGCGCCGCGACCTCGCCGACGCCGCGCTCCTCCGGTCCTGGCCCGTCGGCCCCGTCGGGCTCGTCGCCGCCGAGGTGGCCGCCCCGCTCTGGATCAGCGTCCTCATCCTGCTCGCGGGGCTCCTCGCCGCGGTACCGCTCTCGATCGGGCGCGCTCTCCGCGGGGCCGCGGGCGTCGCGGGCACCTTCGGCGGCCTCGACGCGCCGGAGCGGCTCGTTCCGGCGGCGGTCGCGGCCGTTCTCTTCGTCCCGCCCCTCTCGCTCCTCATGGTCCTCGGCCAGAACGCCGCGACGCTCGCGTTCCCCGCGTGGTTCCCGCCCGGGCCGCAGCGGTCGCGCGGACTCGAGCAGATGGGGATCAACCTCCTGACCGCCGTCGTCTCGCTCGCCGCCCTCGCGCTCGCGCTCCTGCCGGCCGCCGCGCTCGCCGTCCCCGTCCTCTGGCTCGGGAGGGCGGCGCTCGGCGCGTGGGCCCTGCCGCTCGCGGCTCTCCTCGGCTCCCTCCCCCTCTGGGGCGAGGCCGCCCTCGCCATCTTTCTCCTCGCGAAGATGTGGGAGCGCTTCGACCCGTCGGTGGATCTCCCGGACTGAGCGGCTGAACCCCGATCGAGCCCGACGATTCGAGCCCGTGCCCGGCCGGCGCCGGCCGCGTTTGGGCCCGGTGGAGGCGTCGCGCCGTCGCGTTTCGGCTAGAGCGTCCCGAGCAGGGAACGCATGGCCTCGTCGCCGGGGTAATCCGCGTGCGGCGGGACCATCCGGCGAGACGTCTCGTAGACCGCGCGGGCGACGAAAGACCGCTCCCTGCCGCAGAGTGACGCCACGAAAGCGACCCCGTCCTCCACGTGCCCGCGTTCAGACCCTTCCGCACTGTGGACGCGGAGGCAGCGAGTCGCCCCGGAGCCCGGCGGAAGAGCCCGCTCGATCTCGTCGATCTGCGCCGCCGTGGTGAAGAGCGCCGTCCGCTCCTGGGCATACGCGTACCCGAAGACCGCCACCGGCCGATCGGACCTCGAGTAGCGCCGGATGCGTTCGACGGCTTCGACCGCCGGCCGGGGCCGCAGCTTCCCCCCCAGCCGCCCGGCAGGCACTCCGAGCGACTCCAGGTCGCGCAGGACGAGTTCATCGTGGCCGCGCTCCTCTTCGGCCACTCGTCGGCAGTAGGCTGCCACGTCGTCGCGTCCCTCTGAGGCGAAACGGGCGGAGAGCCGCTCCATGAGGGGCGTCGTCTCACGGGTCGTCTGGTACATCGCGGCAAGGGCGTAGATGTAGACCAGGAGAGGCGTCCCGCCGACAGGAGGCGCCTCGTACCTCTCCCGGGCCTCGCGGAGGCCGGCATACAGAGCTCCCCCGAGGACCTGCCTCACGACGGAGACGTTTCCCGGATGGCCATCCGGATCCCGGAAGGGTCCGTCCCCCTGCAGGCCGGCCGGCCTGTAGAGACGGAAGCCGGTGGTGGACGCGACGACGGTCAGGCCCGGCGCCAGACGCACCGACTCGACGGGAAACGTCACGGCTCTAGTCCTTGACACTGAGTCTAATATTCAACTGTATAATTGTCGACGCGGGACGCGCGACGGGGCGATCTCGGAGTTCGACCGATCCCGGGAGACGGCAATTGCCCGGAACCTTCGTCGATCGAGGAAGAGCCGGACCACCGGCAGAAGGAGAAGACGCATGACCACCGGAAAGACCCCCCCCGATCTCGCGGACAGGCTCGGGCAGATCATCGCGAGGGCCTGGTCGGATCCGGACTTCAAACGGCGACTGATCGCCGATCCCGCGGCGATCGGCCGCGAATACGGCATTCCGACCCCGCCCGGCGTCCAGATACGGGTCGTGGAGGATACGCCGCAGGTTCGCCACTTCATCCTGCCGCTCAAGCCGGACAACGAACTCTCCGACGAGAGCCTCGACCGGGTCGCCGGCGGAGCGGGCCCGGGTGGCAGCGTCAGCATGGCGAACCTCGAGCTTCCCGGCGGGGGAGTCCCCGGGCCGCAGGTGGGATGGAGCATGCGTTACTAGGCGTGCCCTCTCGTCTCGCCGACGGCGCGCGGGACGGCCGCATCGGCACCGCCGACCGTGGGCGCCACGAGCTACTCGACCGGGATCCGCTCCCTGTTCCGTGAGAGCCAGGTCTCGAAGCTCTGGAGGGACGGGTTCAGGGACCGCGAGAAGGCGACGCTCCGGGCGGCGCAGAACTCCGTCTCGAAGTCGCGCTTGTACTGGAACATGTTGCCGAGGTCCTCGGCGCCGGGGAATCCGAAGCTCCGGTAGACGGCGGGGTCGACCGCGTTGTACCGGACCTCCCGGCCGAGGGCCTTCGAGAAGGCCGCGGCCATCGCGGCGCCCGTGAGGTGCTCGCCGGCGATGCCGACGGTCTTCCCGACGTGCTCCGCCCCCCTCCGGAAGATCCCGTAGGCGCACCGGCCGATGTCCTCGGCCGCGATGCCCGGCAGCTTCCGGTCGCCCATCGGGAGGGTGACGGCGAGCACGCCGTCCGGGCCCTTCTTCGGGCCCATGCCGAAGTGGATGAAGTTGTCCCAGTAGAACGACGTCAGGAGGAAGGTCGTCGGCACGCCCTGCTCGGTGAAGAACCGGTCCGACTCTCCCTTGGCGTCGAAGTGCGGGACCTTGTAGCTTCCGAGAAGGGTCGGCATGCGGTCGTCGTCGAGCGGCACCAGCCGGCGCGTGTCCTCCAGCGTCGACCAGACGGCGTGCGCGACCTCGGCCCGCTTCGCGGCCTTCGCCATCGCCAGGGCCTGGGCCCGTTCGCGGTCGGGCGAGAAGTGCTCCCAGAAGAACGTGACGCAGTAGGCGCCGTGCGCGCCGCGGAAGGCCCTCTCCACGCTCGTCTCGTCGTCGACGTTCACGGCGACGACCTCGGCGCCGAGCTTCGCCAGCTCGCGCGCCTTCTCCGACTCCGGGTTCCGCGTCAGGGCCCGGGCCGCGAAGCCGCCGGACGGGTCCGAGAGGATGGCCCTCACGAGCCCGCCCCCCTGCGCTCCCGTCGCCCCCGCCACCGCGATGACCTTCTTTCCGGCCATGTCCACCCTCCTCCGGACCCGCCGACCCGGCGGGCGGAGCCCGACGATACCCCGTTGCGAACCCGTCGCAAAATGACGGAACGGCGGTCAGGGGCGGTAGCGCGCGTAGACGAGGAGGTCGCAGACGCGCCCCTCCTTGATCACCGCACGGCGGAGAATCCCTTCGCGCATCCAGCCCGCCTTCTCGAGGACGCGGATGGAGGCCGGGTTGAAGTCGAACGGCGTCGCGAAGAGGCGGGTGACCTCGACGGCGCGGAAGGCGTAGGGCACGAGCGACGCCAGGGCCCGCGTCGCGAGGCCCCGCCCCCAGACGGACCGCCCCAGCCAGTAGCCCACTTCCGCCGAGACGCGGTCGACGTCGGTGCCCGGAATGATCCCGATCCCCCCGACCGCCTCGCCGTCGAGGTCGATCGCGAAGTGGAGCGGAGGATCGTCGGACGTCGCCCGGGCGATCCAGGCCTCGGCGTCGACGGCGGTGTAGGGGTGCGGGAAGCGGTCCCTCAGGTACTTCCAGACCTCGCGGTCGTTCGCGTGCCGGACGATCGCCGCGGCGTCCCCGGCGCGGAACGGACGGAGGGGCGGCTCCGGCGGGCGGACGGCCGGGGCGGACAGGAAGGCCCCCTCAACCCGAGAGGCCGAAGGCCTCCCGGAGGGCGGCGCGGTGCGCCTTGAGCGTCGCGGCGATCTCCCGCGGTCCGTGCTCGGTCGAGACGAACATCGCCTCGTACGGGGCGGGGGCGACGAAGACGCCGTGCCGGCGCATCGCGTGGAACCAGCGCTTGAACGCCTCGAGGTCCGACCGCTTCGCGTCGTCGAAGTCCTCCACCGGCCCCGGGGTGAAGAAGGGGGTCAGGATCGAGCCGATCCGGTTGATCGTCACCCGGCCCGAGACGCCCAGCTCCTCGGCCACGCGGCGCATCCCGCGCTCCAGCTCGGCCGCCGTCTTCTCGAGCTTCGCGTAGACCGCCGGCGTCAGGGCGTCGAGCATCGCCTTCCCCGCCGCCATCGCGAGCGGGTTTCCGGAGAGCGTCCCGGCCTGGTAGACGGGCCCGTCCGGCGCCACCTGTGCCATCAGGTCGGACCGGCCCCCGTAGGCTCCCACCGGGAGCCCTCCCCCCAGGATCTTCCCGAGGCACGTCAGGTCGGGGCGGATGCCGTAGAGCTCCTGCGCGCCCCCCTTCGCGAGCCGGAACCCGGTGATCACCTCGTCGAAGAGGAGGAGAGCCCCCTCCCGCGCCGCGATCTCGCGGAGCCCCTGCAGGAACCCGGGCCGCGGAAGGACGACCCCCATGTTGGCCGCGACGGGCTCCACCGCGACGACGGCGATCTTCCGCGGATGGGCCGCGAAGAGCGCGCCGACGGAGTCGAGGTCGTTGTACCGGGCGGTGACCGTCCGCTCGGCGAGCGAGGCCGGGACGCCCGGCGAGCCCGGGATCCCGAGCGTCGCCAGCCCGGACCCGGCCGCGACGAGGAACGAGTCGGCGTGTCCGTGGTAGCACCCCGAGAACTTGAGGACGAGGTCGCGCCCCGTCGCCGCCCGGGCGAGGCGGACCGCCGACATCGCCGCCTCGGTGCCGGAGGAGACGAACCGCACCGTCTCCATCGACGGGAAGGCCTTCGCCACCCGCTCGGCCAGCTCCACCTCCCCTTTCGTCGGGGCGCCGTAGGACGTGCCGCGCGGGAGCGCCCGGCGGACGGCGGCGAGGACGGCCTTCGGCGCGTGCCCGAAGACGAGCGGGCCGTAGGACATCACGTAGTCGACATAGCGATTCCCGTCGGCGTCGATCAGCCAGGCGCCCCGACCCTTCTTCACGAAGAAGGGCTCCCCGCCGACGGAGGCGAAGGACCGCACCGGCGAGGAGACCCCGCCCGGCATCCGCTTCTTCCCCCGTTCGAAGAGGGCGTGCGACTGCGCCGACCGCTGCGCGCGCGGCTTCTTCACGCCAGCCACGCGGCGGCCTCCTTCGCGTGGTAGGTCAGGATCAGGTCGGCCCCCGCGCGGCGGATCGAGGTGAGGATCTCGAGCGCCACGCGCTTGCCGTCGATCCAGCCGTTCCTCTCGGCCGCCTTCACCATCGCGTACTCCCCCGAGACGTTGTAGGCCGCCAGCGGGACGTTCGTGGCCTCCCGGACGGCCCGGACGACGTCCAGGTAGGCCATCGCCGGCTTGACCATGACGAGGTCGGCCCCTTCCTCGACGTCGGAGAGGACCTCCTTCACGGCTTCGCGGACGTTCGCCGGGTCCATCTGGTAGGCCCGCCGGTCGCCGAAGGAGGGCGTCGACTCGGCGGCCTCGCGGAACGGCCCGTAGAAGCCCGAGGCGTACTTGGCCGCGTAGGCGAGGATCGGGACGTTCGGGAACCCGTTCGCGTCCAGCCTCTTCCGGATCGCCGCGACGCGTCCGTCCATCATGTCGGACGGCGCGACGACGTCCGCCCCGGCCTTCGCGTGGGCCAGCGCCTCGTCCGCGAGGATCTCGAGCGTCGGGTCGTTGTCGACCGTCTCTCCCTTGAGGACGCCGCAGTGCCCGTGGTCCGTGTACTCGCAGAGGCAGACGTCGGTCATCACGACGGTCCCCGGGCTCTCCGACTTGATCGCGCGGACCGCCCGGCAGACGGGTCCGTCCGGATCGGCCGAGGACGTGCCCCGCGCGTCCTTCCGGTCCGGGATCCCGAAGAGGATCACCGACTTCACGCCGAGGGCGAAGAGCTCCTTCGCGTCCGCCGCGGCCAGCTCCGGCGAGGTCCGGTCGACGCCGGGCATCGAGGGGACGCCCTGCCGCACGCCGTCGCCCGGGACGACGAAGAGCGGGGCGATGAAGTCCGACGGCTCGAGGCTGGTCTCGCGGACCATCTCGCGAAGCGACTCGGTCAGGCGAAGGCGCCGGTAGCGGTGCGTCGGGAAGCTCATGGGGTCGATCTCTCCATTTCTCGTCGAAGCTGGCCGATGAGGTCGGCGAAACGGGGCCGGGACGGGACGGCCGGCGGCGCGAAGCCGCGGGCCACGAGGGCGCGGGCCGTCTCGGGCCCGAGGACGCCCCATCTTACCGGCGGGAGGGACAGGACGGCCGGCCGCCCCAAGGCCTCGAGGAATCCGTCGAGGGCCGCGAGGGAGCCGACCGCGACGGCCCCGAACGCCCCGGCGCGGACGTCGGAGAGCGTCCGCCGTTCCTCGGCGGAGTACGACGCGAGGGGCCGGACGCGCTTCTCGTAGACGACGGGCGCGGCCACCGCCGCGCCGAGGGAGGAGAGCTCGTCGAGCGGCGCCGTGTCGGCGTCGGACCCGCGCGGCCAGAGGACGCGCAGGCCGGCGGGCCCGCCGGGCACCCTCTTCAGGTGG
>DAOMFB010000170.1:0-6655 GCA_035429585.1 Thermoanaerobaculia bacterium | reverse complement strand
GACGACCGCGGCGAGCCCCGCCTCCCCGGCGAGCGAGCGGGCCGCGGTCTGCGCGGCGGAGAGCGTCCCGGAGAGGCCGCGGGAGAGGTGGACGCCCGCGACGGGGGACCCGTGCGAGGCGAGGGCCCGGTAGACCTCCCGGAAGTCGGCCGGCGGCGGCTGGGACGTCCGGGGCGCGAGGCGCGACGCGGCGAGCTTCGCGTGGAACTCCTTCGGGGTGATCGTGACGCCGTCGAGATAGGTCTCGTCCCCGAGCATCAGCCGGAGGGGGACGACCGTCACGCCGAGCGCCTCGGCCATCGCCGCCGGCAGGTCGCAGGCCGAGTCGGTCACGACGGCCACGCGGCCCCGCCGCGCGAAGCGGCCGACGTGCTGCTCGCGCATGTCCTCGACCTTCGTCTGTTCGACCCGGCCGAAGCGGCGGGCCACCTCGAAGACGTCCTCGGGACGGTTGACGTGGAGGTGGAGGCGGACCCGGCGCGCGCCGCCCGCCACCGCCAGCGAGTCGCCGAGCGGCGCGGCCGCCCGGCGAAGGGCCTCGCGGTCGATCCGGTCGGCCGAGAGGAGGACCTCCGTGCAGTAACGGAAGAGGATCGAGGCACGCGCCTCGCGGATCCGCGCTTCCACGACCTCTCCCGACGCCGCCCGCGCCGGCTCCCCCCGCCGGAAACGGCCCAGCGACCGCGCCACCCCTTCCAGGAAGTGGACGAAGCCCTGGGCGCCCGCGTCGACGACGCCCGCGCGCTTCAGGACGGGGAGCTGCTCCGGCGTCCGGGCCAGGGCCTCCTGCGCGACGGGCACCGAGTCCGGCAGGAGCACGGCGAAGTCGTGCGTCTCCCCCGCCCGCCGCTCGACCCAGCCGGCCCAGTCCCGGATGACCGAGAGGATCGTCCCTTCGCGCGGCTGCGCCATCGCGCCCCGCGCGTTCTCCGCCGCGGCACGGACGGCGCGGCCGAATCCCTCGGGCCCGATCCGCCGTGCGCCCTTGAGGGCCTCGGCCAGCCCTTCGAGGAACTGCGCGAAGATCGCCCCGGAGTTCCCGCGGGCCGCCAGAAGCGCCTCGTCCGCCGCCCGCCGCGCCACGTCCTCCGCGCTCGGCGACGGCGCCGCCGCCACGCCCTCTGCGACGCGGTCGAGCGTCGCGGCCAGGTTCGAGCCCGTGTCGTTGTCCGCCACCGGGAAGACGTTGATCCGGTTCAGCGGCTCGCGCTGCGACGACACGGCCCGCGCCCCCGCCAGGAGCGCGCGGGCCAGGCGCCGCCCGTCGATGTAGGAGATCCGGGCTGCGGCCATCTTCCCCGAGTCTAGTCGGGTCCGAGAGCGTTAGCGCGCGGCGCTCAGCGGGGTTTCGCCCGGAGGACCGGCGCGAAGCTGCCCGCCTTCGACGCCTCGCGGGCCAGCGCCGCCTCGTCGAGGCGCGTCACGGGCGTCGTGTGCGGGGCCGTCTTCACGAGCTCCGGCCGCGTCTCGCACTCCGCCGCGATCGCGATCATCGCCTCGGCGAACGCGTCCAGCTCCTCCTTCGACTCGGTCTCCGTCGGCTCGATCATCAGGGCGCCCGGGACGATGAGCGGAAAGGACATCGTCGGCGGGTGGAAGCCGTAGTCCATGAGGCGCTTCGCGATGTCGATGTTGTGGATCCCGAGGGCCGCCTGCCGCTTGTCGTCGAAGACGACCTCGTGGTAGCTCGGCGCGTCGTACTTCAGGTGGTAGAACGGCTCGAGGCGCTTCCGGAGGTAGTTGGCGTTCAGGACGGCGTTCTCCGCGACCTCGGGGATGGAGCGGCCGTAGGAGAGGATGTAGGTGAGCGCCCGGACGAGGACGCCGAAGTTCCCGTAGAACGTCCGCATCTTCCCGATCGACTGCGGGCGCTCGTGGTCGAGGACGAAGGCGTCTCCCCGGCGCTCCACCGTCGGGACGGGGAGGAACGGCACGAGGTCCTTCCCCACCCCGACCGGGCCCGCCCCGGGCCCGCCCCCGCCGTGCGGCGTCGAGAACGTCTTGTGGAGGTTCATGTGCATGACGTCCACGCCCATGTCGGCGGGCTTCACCTTCCCGACGAAGGCGTTGAAGTTCGCGCCGTCGAGATAGAGGAAGGCCCCCTTCGCGTGGACGCGCCGCGCGATCTCGAGGATCTCCTCCTCGAAGACGCCGAGCGTGTTCGGCACGGTGATCATGAGCGCCGCGACGTCGTCGTCGAGCTTCGCGGAGAGCTCCTGGAGGTCGACCGTGCCGCGCGGCGAGGAGTGGATCTCCACGACCTCGTACCCCGCGAAGTGCGCCGAGGCGGGGTTCGTGCCGTGCGCCGAGTCGGGGACGAGGACGTGCCGGCGCGGGTTCCCGCGCGCCGCGTGGGCGGCCCGGATCATCAGGGCGCTCGTCAGCTCGCCGTTGGCGCCGGCCGAGGGCTGGAGCGTGACGCGGGCGAACCCCGTCAGGACCTTCAGCGCCTCCTCGAGCCGCCACATCAGCTCGAGGCTCCCCTGGGAGAGGTGCTCGGGGGCGTAGGGGTGCGCGTCGAGGAACCCCGCCAGCCGCGCCGTCTCCTCGTTCAGCCGCGGGTTGTGCTTCATCGTGCAGGAGCCGAGCGAGTAGAGCGCCGTGTCGATCGCGAAGTTCAGCTGCGAGATCCGGGTGAAGTGCCGGACGACGTCGACCTCGGAGGCCTCCACCTCGCCGGAGACCTCGGGCCGGTGCGCGGCGCCGAAGAGGGCCGCCGGATCCGCCGCCGGGACGTCGAGCGGCGGGAGGAGGACTCCCTTCCGGCCGGGGCGCGGCGCGTCGAAGAGGGAGGCGCTCGGACGGCGCCGGTCGAGAGCCGGGTCCGCCGTGAGGGGCGGGGCGGGCGTCATCGTTTCGCTCATGACGGGAAGCTCCTCAGGACATCGAGGAAGGCGTCGAGGCCCTCCCGCGGCGTCCGCTCCGTGACGGCCACCAGGAGGAGGTCGCGCCACCCCTCCTCCTCGGGCGCGATCCGCGCGAGGGGGACCCCGCCGAGGATCTTCTTCTCCTCGCACCGCGCCAGGACGTCCCCGACGGGCGGGCCGCAGTGGATGGCGAACTCGTTGAAGGTCCGGCCGGAGAAGGCGACCGAGAAGGGACCCGGGATGGCCCGGACCCCGGCCTTGAGGTACTCCGCCTTCGAGAGGCACTGGAGCGCCGTCTCGCGGAGGCCCTGCCGGCCGAGGACCGAGAGGGTCATCGTCGCCGCGAGGGCGAAGAGCCCCTGGTTCGTGCAGATGTTCGAGGTGGCCTTCTCGCGCCGGATGTGCTGCTCGCGCGTCGACAGCGTCAGGCAGAAGGCGGTCTTCCCGTTCGCGTCCGTCGTCCGGCCGACGAGCCGCCCCGGGATCTGGCGCTTCATCGCGTCGCGGCAGGCCAGGAACCCGACGAGCGGTCCGCCGAACGACGGCGGAACGCCGAAGGAAGCCGCCTCGCCCGCGGCGATGTCGATCCCGAGGGCGCCGGGCCCCTTCAGGACCGCGAGCGAGAACATCTCGTTCACGACGCCGATCGCGAGCGCGCCCCTCCCGTGCGCCGCGTCCGCCGCGGCCGCCCAGCTCTCGACGACGCCGAGGACGTTCGGCGACTGGACGGCGACCGCGATCGTCGTTTCGTCCACCGCCTTCTCGAGCGCCGCCCGGTCGGTGGCGCCCCCCTCCCCGACCGGCACCTCGACGATCGTGAAGGGGAAGTTCGCGAGGTAGGTCTTCAGGCACCGGCGGTACTCGGGGTGCACGCCCTTCGAGACGACCACCTTCGTCCGCTTCTTCGTCAGGCGCTCGGCCATGAGAACGGCCTCGACGAAGGCGGAAGCCCCCTCGTACATCGAGGCGTTCGCCACGTCCAGCTCCGTCAGGAGCGCCACGTGCGACTGGAACTCCCAGATCGCCGTCAGGGTCCCCTGCGAGACCTCCGGCTGGTACGGCGTGTAGGCCGTCAGGAACTCGCCCCGCGTCAGGAGCTGCGGGACGAACGCCGGCGTGTGGTGGGCGTACAGGCCCGCGCCGAGAAGCGACGTCCACTCCGACAGGTTCGCGTTCCGGGCGGCCATCGCCGCCATCGCGCGGCGGACCTCGATCTCGGAGGCCGGCGGCGGCAGGGCGGGCGGCTCGTGGCGGAGGACCTCCTTCGGGACCGTCGCGAAGAGCTCGTCGACCGAGCGGACGCCGACGGCCGACAGGAGGACGGCCTGTTCTTCGGGGCTGTGCGGGATGTAACGCATGGGGTCAGTCCTTTCGGAACCGGGCGGACCCGGACCGAGGGGGCGGGGAGCCGGGGGGGCTCAGGCCTTCCGCTCTTCCTCTTCGAGGAACTTCTCGTAGTCCGCGGCGTTCATCAGCTCGTCGAGCTCGGCGTCCGAGGAGATCTTGATCTTCACGAGCCACCCGTCGCCGTGCGGGTCCTCGTTGACGGCCGCGGGCTCGTCCGCGAGGGCCTTGTTCAGCTCCACGATCTCGCCGGCGACCGGCAGGAAGAGCTCCGAGACGGCCTTGACCGACTCGATCGTCCCGAACTCCTCCTTCGCGTCGAAGATCTCGCCCGGCTCGGGCAGGTCGACGAAGACGATCTCGCCGAGCTCCTTCTGCGCGTGATCCGAGATGCCGACCGTCGCGATGTCGCCGTCGAGGCGGATCCATTCGTGGCTCTTCGTGTAGCGGCGGTCGTCGGGATATGCGGTCATCGCTCTCTCCTGGAGGGCCCGGCTATTTCTTCCGCTTGTAGAACGGGGTCGGCACGATCACGGCGGGAACGCCCCGCCCCCGCACGTCGATCGTCAGTCGGGTGCCGACCTCCGCCGACTCGACCGGCACGTAGGCGAGCCCGATCGCCTTGCCGAGCGTCGGCGTCTGCGTTCCCGAGGTGACGATCCCCGCCTTCCCGGTCGCGTCGACCGTCAGCGGGTGGCCGTGGCGCGCGATGCCGCGCCCGGTCACCTCGAAGCCGACGAGCTTCCGGGTCACGCCGGCCGCCTTCTGGGCCTCGAGCGCGGCGCGGCCGCAGAAGTCGCCCTTCTTCATCTTGACGATCCAGCCGAGGTCGGCCTCCCACGGGGTCGTCGTGTCGTCGATGTCGTTGCCGTAGAGCGCCATCTTCGCCTCGAGGCGCAGCGTGTCGCGCGCGCCGAGGCCCGTCGGCATCGCTCCCTGCGGCCGGCCGGCGGCGAGCACGGCGTCCCAGATCGGCCGCGCCGCTCCGGGGGCGCAGTAGATCTCGAAGCCGTCCTCTCCCGTGTAGCCGGTCCGCGAGACGATCGCGGGAGCGCCGCAGACCGTCCCGGTGCCGAAGTGGTAGTACTTCATCGGGGCGAGCGGCACGTCGGTGAAGGGCTGCACGAGCGAGAGGGCGAGCGGTCCCTGGACGGCGATCTGCGCCCACTTCGGCGACTCGTCCTCGACGGACGCGTCCGCGCGCGCCGCCCGCAGGGCCCACGCCACGTCCTTCGGCGTGTTGGCCGCGTTGACGACGAGAAGGTAGTCGTCGGCGGCGAGGCGGTAGGTCAGGAGGTCGTCCACGAACGTGCCCCGCTCGGTGAGGAACGCCGAGTACTGGATCTGGCCGTCGACGAGGGCCGCGGCGTCGTTGCACGTCAGGGACTGGACGGCCGAAAGCGCGCCCGGCCCCTTCACGCGGATCTCGCCCATGTGGGAGACGTCGAAGAGGCCGGCCCGCTCCCGGACGGCGCGGTGCTCCACGGAGAGGCCCGCGTACTCCACCGGCATCTCCCAGCCGCCGAAAGGAACGATCTTCCCCCCGAGGGCCTTGTGGGCGTCGAACAGCGGCGTCCGCTTCAGCGGCGAGTCAGAAGGAGCGCCCATCTCGAAGCGATTCGCACGATAGGACGGCCCACCGCTCGCGTCAACCGCCCGGGACGGGATAATGCCCGGGCGTGACGGACCTCCTCGCCGACGACGTGGCACGGATCGCCGCCTCCCGACCGACCCGCCCGCTCGGAACGGCCGAGGCGCTGCTCGACGCCGGCGAGGCCCGCCGGAGCCTTCACCTCCTTCTCGAGGGCGGCCTTCGCCTCGACGCGGAGACGCCCTTCGGCCCCCACCCGCTCGGCCAGCTTCCGGCGCCGCTGCTCTTCGACGTCCGCGCGGCCCTCGGGGGCGGAGAGGGCGTCTGCCGCGGCGTTCCGCTGCCGGGGACCCGCGCCGCGAGGGTCCCGGCCGAGGAAGCCCGCCGCCTCCTCTTCGCGCCGGGCCCCGACGGCGCCGCCCTGCGCCGGCTCGCCCTCGGAAGCCTCACGACGGCCCTCCGGACGGCCATCGCCTCCCTGGCGGGATTCTTCGACCCGCCCGTCGGGGCCGTGGCGGCGGGCGAGGAGCCGGGGGAGCCGCCGGCCGGGGGGGAGCGCCGGGTGGATCCGGAGCACGCGGGGGCCCTCTTCGACGCCGCGGGCCTCGACCCGACGCTCCTCCCCGCGCTCGGCCTCACGGCCCGGCGCCTGCTGCCCGGGGCCACGCTCTTCGCCGAAGGGGCTGCGGGGGGAGAGGCCGCCATCGTGGCCGAAGGACGGCTGCGTGTCTCGGTCCTGATCCCCGGAGCCGGCGAGGAGGCGCTCGCGATCCTCGGACGGGGCGAGATCGTCGGCGAGATGTCGCTCGTCAACGACGGGCCCCGCTCTGCCGCGGTCTACTCCCACAACGGG
>DAOMFB010000169.1:0-6687 GCA_035429585.1 Thermoanaerobaculia bacterium | reverse complement strand
GCCGGCCCTCGAGGAGTCGAACCGTTCGCTCATCGTGGAGGCCGAGATCCCGAACCCCAACGGGGCGCTCCGCCCCGGCGCGTTCGTCCGGGCTGAGATCGTCAGCGACGCCGGAGGGCCCGCCCTCGTGGTCCCCTCCTCCTCGGTCGTCGTCTTCGCCGGGATCGAGAAGGTCGTGACCGTCAGGGAGAAGAAGGCCCTCGAGCGGCCCGTCGTCACGGGGCGGCGCACGCCCGAGGCCATCGAGATCGTCTCGGGCCTCGCGGACGGCGACCTCGTCGTCGAGAAGCCCGGCAACCTCGCCACCGGAATGCCGGTCCAGCCGGAGTCGGGGGCCGCCGAGACGGCGCCCCGCCCGACGGCCGCCACGCCCCCCGCGGCGCCCTGAGGCGAGGCCCTCGTGCAGAAGCTCGCCGAAATCTGCATCCGGCGCCCGGTCTTCGCCTCGATGCTGATTCTCTCCCTCGTCGTCGTCGGCGCGGCGAGCTACCCGAAGCTGGGCGTCGACCGGTTCCCCTCCGTCGACCTTCCGACGGTCATCGTCCGCGCGACGCTCCCCGGGGCCTCGCCGGAGGAGATGGAGTCCTCCGTCTCGATGCCGCTCGAGGAGGCGGTCAACACGGTGCAGGGGATCGAGGAGCTGCGCTCGATCAGCGGCCTCGGCTCGTCCCTGCTCGTCGTCACTTTCGCCCTGAACCGCGACATCGACGTCGCGACGCAGGACGTGCGCGACCGGGTCAACGCCTCGATGCGGCGCCTTCCCCGGGACATCGACCCGCCCATCGTCCAGAAGTTCGACAACGACTCGACCCCGGTCATGACGCTCGCCCTCTCGGCCGACCGCTCCATCCGTGAGCTGACCGAGATCGCCGACAAGATCGTCAAGCCGATCCTCGAGCGCTCCGCCGGCGTCGGCGAGATCGCGATCAGCGGCGGGCTCCTCCGGGCCATCGACGTCCGGGTGAACGTCGACCGCCTCGCCGCCTACAAGATCCCGATCACCGCCGTCCAGACCGCCCTCCAGCGCCAGAACTCCGACGTCCCCGGCGGGAACGTCGACGCGGGGCGGCGCGAGATCTCCCTCCGGACGATGGGGCGCTTCCCCGAGGCGCGCGCCTTCCAGGAGCTGGTCGTCGCCCAGGTGAACGGCGCGCCCGTGAGGATGTCCGACATCGGCACGGTCGAGGACGGGACGAAGGAGCAGCGCTCGCTCTCGCGCCTGAACGGCGAGCCGACGGTCACGCTGGAGGTCCGGCGGCAGTCCGGGGCGAACACCATCGTCGTCATCGAGGGCGTCAAGAAGGCGATGGAGCGGGCGAAGACCCTGATCCCGGCCGACGTCCGGATGCTCCCCATCCGCGACCAGTCGCGGTTCATCAAGGCCGCCCTCTCCGAGATCAACGTCCACCTCGTCCTCGGAAGCCTCTTCGCGACGCTCGTCGTCCTCGTCTTCATGCGGAACTGGCGCTCGACGCTGATCGCGGCCGTCGCGATCCCGACCTCGCTCGTCGCGACCTTCGCCATGATGCGGGCCCTCAATTTCACGCTGAACAGCGTGACGATGCTGGCCCTCGTCCTGATGGTCGGCGTCGTCATCGACGACGCCATCGTCGTCCTCGAGAACATCTTCCGCTTCGTGGAGGAGAAGAAGATGGACTCCTTCGCGGCCGCGAAGGCCGCGACGGCCGACATCGGGCTCGCGGTCCTGGCGACGACCTTCTCCCTCGTCGTCATCTTCCTCCCGGTCTCGTTCATGTCCTCGATCTCGGGGCGGTTCCTCTACCAGTTCGGCATCACGGCGTCGTGCGCCATCCTCGTCTCCCTCCTCGTCTCCTTCACGCTGACGCCGATGATGAGCGCGCGCCTGCTCCGGGACGTGGCGGCGCGGCACGCGAACGGCACGGCCGCCGCCGCGGGGGAGGAGCCCGCGTCCCGCCGCGGCTTCTACCACCGCCTCGACCTCTTCTACACGCGGGTCCTGTCGTGGGCGATGAGCCATCGGAAGGCCGTCGTCGTGGTCGCCGGCGCCGTCGTCCTCTCGACGATCCCCATCTACCGGGCGACCCGGCAGGAGCTGGTGCCGGGAAACGTGGACGAGGCGGAGTTCGACGTCTCGATCGACGCGCCCGAGGGGATGAGCCTGGCCGCCATGGACGAGGCGATGCGCGAGGTGGAGCGGGAGCTCCTGGCCACGCGAGGCGTCACGACGGTCCTCACCACGGCCGGCAGCTCCTGGATGGGGAACGTCAACAGCGGGGGCGCCTACGTCCGCCTGAAGCCGCACGAGGAGCGGGTCTTCGGCTTCGGCCGGATCTGGCACGAGACGAAGAACCTGACGCCCTGGCGCGCCTTCTACGGCAACTACAGCCAGCGCGACGTGATGACGGAGGCGCGGCGGCGCCTCCGGAAGTTCGGGCACCTGCGCAGCTCGGTCCGGAACGCCACGGCCTTCAACTTCGGCGGCGGGCCGGGCGACATCGTCCTCGCCCTCCGGGGCCCCGACGTCATCACCCTCCTGACGAGCCTCGAGACGATCCGCGAGAAGACCGTCAAGGGGGAGATCCCGGGCATCGTCGACGCGAACACGGGCCTCCGCCTCGACAAGCCGGAGCTCCGGATCCGGGTCGACCGGGACAAGGCCGCCGACCTCGGCGTGGACGTGACGGACGTGGCGACGAGCCTCCGCATCATGGTCGGCGGCGACGACCGCGTCAGCCGCTTCCGGGACGACGCCGTCGGGCAGGACTACGACGTGCAGCTCCGCCTCGAGAAGGAGGACCGGAGCGACGCCGAGACGATCTCCCGCCTCTACGTCCCCTCCTCGCGGGGCGGCCTCGTCCGCCTGGACAACGTCGTGGACCTCGTGGAGGGGTTCGCCCCCTCCCGGATCGAGCGGCTCGACCGGCAGCGGACGGTCCGCCTCTTCGCCGGCGTGGCGCCCGGCTACGCCCTCGCGGACCGGATCGAGGCGCTCCGCCAGGGAGTGGCCGAGCTGAACCTCCCCGCCTCGTACTCGCTCTCCGTCCTCGGGCGGGGCCGCGAGTTCGAGCGGACCTTCAAGGAGTTCTTCTTCGCCTTCCTCCTCTCGATCGCCTTCATGTACATGATCCTCGCGTCGCAGTTCGAGAGCGTCATCCACCCGGTCACCATCCTCGTCTCGCTCCCCCTCTCGGTCCCCTTCGCCCTCTTCTCGCTCTGGGCGATGAGCGACACGATCAACCTCTACTCGGCCCTCGGCGTCCTCGTCCTCTTCGGCGTCGTGAAGAAGAACGCGATCCTGCAGATCGACCACATGAACAACCTCCGGCGGCGGGACGGCCTGCCGCGGCACGAGGCGGTCATGCAGGCGAACCGGGACCGGCTCCGGCCGATCCTGATGACGACGGCCGCCCTGGTGGCGGGGATGATCCCGCTCGCCCTCGGCACCGGGCCCGGCGCCGAGGAGCGGCGCTCCATCGCCATCGTCGTCATCGGCGGGCAGACCCTGTCGCTCCTCCTGACCCTCCTCGCGACCCCCGTCTTCTACACGGTCTTCGAGGACATCGCCGCCTCGCCCCAGTGGAAAGCCTTCATCCGGAAGGTGGTGGCGCCCGTCGAGGAGGCCGCCGGGGCGGCCGCCGCCCGCGCCGCGGCCTGGGCGGAGAGCCGGCGCGCCCGCCGCGCCCACAGGAACGGCGGGAACGGCCGGACCCTCGCACCCTGAAGCCGCCGGGGCCCCTTTCCGTTGACTCTTTCGGGCCTCTGGAAGAGACTGAGGTGCTCGGAATTCCTTACATTTTTCTTTCGGCATCAGGAGGAGAGAATCGAATGAGAACATTTTTCAGGATCGCTCTTGCGCTGGCCCTCGTGGCCTTCGCGACGGCGGCGTTCGCGGGGGAGACGGGCTCCATCTCGGGCTTCGTCAAGGACGGCACCGGGCTCCCGGTCCCTGGCGCCATGGTGAAGCTCACCGGTGCCCAGGCGCCCCAGAACACCGTCTCCGGCGCGTCGGGCGCCTACAGGTTTCCCGTCGTCCTGCCGGGGGCCTGGGTCGTCACCGCCGAGCTGAAGGGCCTCGGCATCGCGAGCCAGAAGGTCCAGGTCTTCGTCGACAACGACGTCCAGGTGAGCCTGACCCTCGTCCAGACGGCCAAGGCCGAGATCGTCGTGACCGGCTCGGTGGCCGAGATCGACAAGAAGGCCTCCGAGGTCAACTTCAACTACACCGACAACGTCATCAAGGACCTCCCGCTCGCCCGCTCGTACGAAGGGCTGATCAAGCTCGTTCCGGGCACCCCGGCGACGGACGGGTCCGGCTTCGTCTCCATCTCGGGCGGGACGCGGCAGGACAACAAGTACATGATCGACGGCGTCAACATCACGAACCCGGGCTACGGCAACCTCGGCATCGACCCGAACCAGCTCGACATCGCCGACTTCAACGTCAAGAAGGGGGGCATCACGGCCGAGTTCGGCCGGACCTCCGGGGCGATGTTCAACGCCGTCACGAAGTCGGGGACGAACGACTGGAACGGAAGCATCCTCGGGAACTTCTCACCCAGCAGTTTCCAGGCCGAGAGGAAGTACACGACCCAGCGGGAGACGACCAACTACAACGGGCAGGGGAGCGTCGGGTTCCCGATCATGAAGGACACCCTCTTCGGGTACGCCTCGGCGGCGTACTACTACACGAAGAACGCCGGGCAGACCGCCACGTCCGCCAACGTGACGACGGTGCAGCCCGACACGATCATCAAGAACGGCGACTACTTCGGCAAGTTGACCGCCTTCATCGGCCAGCCGCTCCTCATCAACGCCGGCTTCCGGGCGATGCCGGTGAAGACCGCCGACGCGTTCGACTCGATCTACGACTTCCCCACCGCGGGATGGAAGAACGACGCGACGCAGTACGTCGGGAACATCACGGCCGACTGGTTCGCCTCGAAGGACACCGTCTTCGAGGCCAAGTACGTCTACCTCGACGAGACCGACGCCGTCGAGGCCCAGAACCCCCTCACCTCGAGGCCGATGACGATCGACCCGGCCCACCTCGGCGCCTACGGGCAGTGGAACAACCCCGCCCGGAACAGCGGAAACGAGGGGGTCTACCCGTACCTGACGACGGGCGACACGTACAAGCGGAACGAGGTCAAGGCGACGCTGAGCCAGTACTTCGACATCGGACCGACGCAGAACCAGTTCAAGCTGGGCGGCGGGTACGAGGACACGGACTACCAGCACGCCCGCGTCTCGAACGGCTGGGGCACCTTCCTCGTCGGCTCGACCTGCCCCGCCGCGGTCTGCGGTACGGCCAAGTCGGGGATGATCCGGGCCCGGTTCTACGGGACGCAGCCCGACCAGTTCGGCAAGGCGCGGACCTACGCGGCGTTCATCCAGGACACCGTGACCTGGAAGAACGTCACCCTCTACCTCGGCGTCCTCCTCAACAAGGACGACTTCGGGCAGGTCTGCAAGGAGGGCGGGCTCTGCGGGAGCACCGTCAACGCGACGACGACGCGGTACAACTTCATGACCTTCAACTGGGGCGACGAGGTCCAGCCGCGCTTCGGCCTCACCTGGAACGCGAACCTCCTCCAGGGGGACAAGTTCTATTCCTCGTACGGCCAGTACGCCAACCTCGACCAGAAGTCGACGAGCCGCTCCTTCGCCCCGTACCGGATCCGGTACGACCAGGCGTGGTTCGACAAGACCACGGGCGCCTACCTCGGGCAGCAGATCCTCGGCTCGTCCGCCGGGAAGTACATCCCGCCCGACCTGAAGGCGCCCTACTACCAGGAATGGATCATCGGGTACTCGGCGGCCTTCCTGAAGGAGTACAGCTTCGACGTCTACTACCAGTACCGGAACCTGAAGAACCCGTTCGAGGACGTGCCGATCGACATGGCCAACTACTTCGGCTCGTTCCAGGCCGCCAACTTCCCGGACGCGCGGCGCGTCTACCGGGCCCTGACGATCGACGTCCAGAAGCGGTACTCGAACGGCTGGTACGCCGACATGAACCTGACCCTCAGCAAGCTCTACGGCAACTGGGACGAGGACTACGGCACGGCGCTCTTCAACACTTCGTCGCTTCTCGAGGACGATCCCACGCTCGACATCGCCCAGACCCCGAACCGGTTCGGCCGTCTCGGACAGGACCGCCCGGTCATCTTCAAGATGATGGGGAGCTACGACTTCCCCTTCGGCCTCACCTTCGGCGGCTTCCTCCGCGTCCAGAGCGGCACCCCGTGGGAGCCGCGCGGGGCCGGGCCCAACTCGGCGAGCTCGCGCTTCCTCCTCCCCGCCGGCACCTACCGCCTCCCGACCTGGACCACCTTCGACCTCCTCGGTGCGTACAACTTCAAGCTGAACGCTTCCATGGTCGTCCGGATCGAGGCGCGCGTCTCGAACCTCTTCAACACGCAGACCGTCCTCGGCGTCAGCCAGATCCAGTACCTCGACGGCTACAAGGACGGCGTTCCGGCCAGCACGATGGGGCCGCAGGGGACGACCTCGCCGAACGCGAACTACGGAGTCGCCAGCAGCTGGGCCGCGCCGCGGCGGCTGGTGCTGACGGCACGACTCGACTTTTAGCGATGCAGGGGGTGCGACGCCCGCTTCGGCGCGCCTGACGCAGGGTTCGCACCCCCCGCACCCCCCTCTCGCAGATCGGGCCCGGTAGCAATACCGGGCCTTTTCTATTTCCGG
>DAOMFB010000168.1:0-6724 GCA_035429585.1 Thermoanaerobaculia bacterium | reverse complement strand
CGCCGAGACCGGCGTCGGCCCGGCAGGGGTCCGGCGGTTCCGGGTCGCCGTGACGGCTCCGGGGGGAGTGGTCGTCCGGTCGGTCGCCCTCTCCCTCGACGACGAGGCGGTCGCCCGCTGGACGGAGCCGCCGTTCGTCGCGGAGATCCCCGCCGCCCGCCTGGCGTCGGCCGTCCTCCTCCGGGCCGTCGCGGTGGACGGCGACGGACGCGAGAGCAGCGCGGAGACGGTTCCCCGGGACGGCGCGCGCGTCGCCGCCAGCGAGGAGGTGCGTCTCGTCGAGCTGTCGGTCTCCGTCCTCGACGCCGGCGGCCGGTTCGTGACGGGCCTCGGGCGCGGGGACTTCGCCGTCCGGGAGGACGGCGTCCCGCAGGAGGTCGTCTCCTTCGAGACCGCCCGGACGCTTCCCCTCTCGTTCGGCCTCGCCCTCGACCGTTCGGCGTCGATGCGCGACGCGATGCCCCTGGCCCGGGAGGCGGCGACCCTGTTCGTGGAAGGGCTCCTCCAGGGTCCCGACCGGGCCTTCGTCCTCGCGTTCGACGCGCACCCCGAGCTTCTCGTCCGCTGGACCGGGAGCCCCTCGGAGGCCGCCGCGGCCCTCGGGCGCGTCGCCCCGGGGGGCGGAACGGCGCTCCACGACGCGATCGTCCTGGCCTTCCACCAGCTCCGGGGCGTCCCGGGCCGGAAGGCCGTCATCGTCGTCACGGACGGCGTCGACGAGCACTCGCGCGTGGCGTACGGCCCGGCGCGGCGGTTCGTGGAGTCCGCCGGAGCGCCTCTCTTCCTGATCGGCCTCGGGACGGCCGGCGCCTCGCTGCCGCGGCGGGACCCGGACGAGGTGCGCGCCTGGCGCGCGCTGCGCGAGATGGCCCTCGCGAGCGGCGGCGACGCCGTCTCGATCGAGAGCGAGAGAGACCTCGGCCGCGCCTTCGCCGCCATCGAGACGGAGCTCCGGTCGCAGTACGTCGTCCGGTACGTCTCGAGCTCGCGGAAAGGGGAGGACGCGTTCCGGTCGATCGAGGTGAAGCTGGCCGACCCGACGCTCCGAGCCAGGACGATCCGGGGCTACTTTCCCTGAGAAGGGCCCCCCTCAGCCCTCTCGTCGAGGAGGCGGCGGAGGGCGCGCGTGTGGGAGGCCGTGGTGCCGCAGCAGCTTCCGACGAGGGCGACGCGCCCCGCGTCGAGCCAGCCGCCGGCGAGGACGGCGTACGCCTCCGGCGCGACCGGCTCGGTGTAGAGCCCCCGGGCCTCGTCGAGGGCGCGTCCGGTGTTCGCGTAAACGCAGAGGGGGACGCCCGGAGCCGCCTCCCGGAGACGGTCGAGGTCGCGCCCGACGAGCCGGGCCGGGACGCAGTTGACGCCGAAGGCGGCGGGCGTCCCCGGAAGAGCGAGAAGAGACCGCGCCGCTTCCTCGACGGGCTCGCCCGAGAGGAGGCGCCCGTCGCCGTTCGTGACCATCGAGGCCACGACGGGAAGCCCGGTCGCCTCGGCCGCCCGCACGGCGGCCACGAGCTCGCGGACGGCGTTCATCGTCTCCACGAGGATCAGGTCGCACCCGGCGGCGGCGAGGGCCTCGGCCATCTCCCGGTGCTCCCGGTCGAGGTCGTCGCGGGACGGGACGAGGTCGGGCCGGTAGCAGTCCTCCAGGGGGGCGAGCGACCCGGCGATCCAGATCCGCTTCCCGGCCGGGGCGTCCGCGGCCGCGCGTCGCGCGAGGGCGGCGGCCCGGGCGATCAACCGCCCGGCGTCCGGACCTCGTTCGTCCGGCGACGGAGCCTCCCGCCGTTCCCGTCGGACGTTCCGTTCGTGCAGCCGGAAGCTGTCGAGGGTCAGGACGTCGGCGCCAGCCGCGACATTCTCGGCGTGGATCGTCCGGACGAGGTCCGGGTCGTCCCGGAGGGCCCGCGCGCTCCAGAGCGGGGGGCTCGTGTCGGCTCCGCGGACGGCCAGCTCGGTCCCCATCGCGGCGTCGAGGAGGAGAGGCCGTCCCGAGGCGGCGGCGTCTTCGAGGGCGGCCCGGAAGCTCACGGTGGTATTTTTCCCCTATGACGGCGAAAAGGAAGTGGGCCCTGATTCTGGGTGCGTCGTCCGGATTCGGCGAGGCGGCCGCCCTGGCCCTCGCGCGCGCCGGGCGGAACATCTTCGGCGTCCACCTCGACCGGCGCGCGACGCTGCCGAACGTGGAGCGGATCACCGGGGAGATCGAGAAGGCCGGCGTCCGCTCGGAGTTCTACAACGTCAACGCGGCGGACGCCGCGAAGCGGGCCGAGACGATCGCGGCGATCTCCCGCGTCCTCGCGGACGAGGGGAACCCCGGGGCCGTGGACGTCGTCCTCCACTCCCTCGCGTTCGGGACGCTCAAGCCGTTCCTCTCCGAGAGCCCGGCGGACCGGATCACGCCCGCCCAGATGGAGATGACCCTCGAGGTGATGGCCCACTCGCTCGTCTGGTGGATGCAGGACCTCCTCGCGGCGGGTCTCGTCGGCGGGGGCTCGCACGTCTTCGCGATGACCTCCGCGGGCGGCCACCGGATCTGGGCCTCCTACGGCGCGGTCTCGGCCGCCAAGGCCTCCCTCGAGAGCCACTGCCGGCAGCTCGCCGTCGAGCTGGCGCCGCGGAAGATCGCCGTGAACGCGATCCGCGCGGGCGTCACGGACACGCCGGCGCTCCGGAAGATCCCGGGGAACGAGCAGATGATCGAGCGCTGCCTCGCGATGCACCCGGCCGGCCGGCTCACGACCCCCGAGGACGTCGCGCACGTCATCGTGGCCGTGGCCCGCCCCGACACCGTCTGGATGACGGGGAACGTCCTCGGCGTCGACGGCACCGAAGACGTCGTGGGCTGACGCGGAGACGCCGTGACGGCGCGCCGGCCCCTCCGCTCCCCGGCGGGGACCTCCCTCCTCCTCCTCGCCTTCCTCGCCGCCGCCTGCGGGTCGGGGAAGGCGGTCGACGTGAAGAAGCCGGAGGGGGACGTCCCGTCGGCCGGGCAGTTCCCGCACGCCGCCTTGACGCGTCTCCTCGAGGAGACCGTCGCGCCCGACGGGCTGGTCGACTACGGGGCCGTCGAGCGGCAGAAGGAGCTTCTGGACAGCTACCTCGGCGAGGTGGCCCGCATCTCGCCGCTCGGACAGCCGCACCTCTTTCCCACGATGGAGGACCAGCTCGCCTACTGGATCGACGCGCACAACGCCGCGGCGCTCAAGGCCGTCCTCGAGCTGGGCCGCCCCGGGGACCTCTCGAAGCTCGGAAGCCGGCTCGACCGGATGACCTTCACCTTCGGGGGGAAGAAGCTCTCGCTCCTGGACGTGGCCGGCATTGTCCGCGACCGGTACCCCGACCCCCGCCCGTTCCTCGTGATGGTCCGCGGACGGCGCGGCGGCCCGCCGCTCGCCCGCGAGGCGTTCGTCGCCCGGGATCTCGAGGAGCGGCTCGAGGCGGCCGCGCGCGCGTTCGTGAAGAGCCCGCGGTACATCCAGTGGGCCCCCGGCACCGGCGTCGTGAAGGTGACGCCCGTCATCCTCTCGGAGCGGTTCGAGTTCGAGAAGCTCCAGCCGGCCACGGTGGGCGGCGATCTCCGGCTCATCGAGGCGCTCAACCACTTCCTCCCCGGGCGCGACTGGATCCTCGCCACGAAGGTCGCGCCGCTCCCCCTCGACGAGCGGCTGAACGACGTCTCGAACCGGTGACGCCGATGCCGCGGCGCGCTCCGATCCTCCTCCTCCTCGCGCTGGCCACCGCGGCGTGCGGCGGGCGGGAGGAGGCCGCGGCCCCGACGCCGCGGCCGCCCGCCGTCTCCCCCGAGCCGCTCCGCCTCCGGCCGGGCCTCGCGCTCTCGCTCGTCCCGAACCTCCCCGGCGTCCCGTCGGACGACGTCCCGGAGGCGACGCGGCGCGACGTCGAGATCCTCGCCGTCGACGGGAAGCAGATGCGCCTCCGGTGGACGGGGACCGTCCGGATGGAGACAGCGGAGTCCGCGCGGCGCCGGGAGGAGTGGGTGCGCGCCGCCTCGAACGCCGCGGCGGGGGCGACGCCCCTGCCGGCGGTTCCGGCGGCCTACGAAGAGCGCGGGATCACGGGGACCCTTCTCTTCCCGGACACGGCGGGCGCGGCGGCCTTCCTCCTGCCCGGCCTCTGGCCCGAGGGGAACGCAACCCTTCCGGGGGCCTCGGGGCTGTCCCTTCCCCGGGCGGCGTTCGCCGACTTGAAGCACCGGAGCTGGGCGAAGATCCCCCTCCTCCTGACGGGGCAGAGCCTTCGCCAGCCGGCCGCTCACCTCCTCGCCCGCGCCTCCGAGCTGGCGGGCGAGACGCACGCCGACGACCGGGACCTCTGGCGGCGGACGACCTCCTCGCAGCGGTTCGCCCTGAGGGTCGACGGCCGGCCCGTGGAGGTCGCCTCGTTCGGCGCCGCGGGCTGGTTCGGGTCCCTCGAGATCCTGGACGACGGCGAGAACCCGCTCGTCCTCGCCGTTCTCCCCTCCCCGGCCCGGTCCCCCTCCCTCGACCTCTTCGCCCCGGCGAAGGTGCTCAAGACCCTCCTGGGCTACCGGGTGGCGGAGGTCTCCTCCCCGCCCGAGGCGGCCCGGTGACCGACGTCGCGGACGGGAGCTGCGCCGTCGTCACCGGCGCCTCGTCGGGCATCGGCGCGGCGATCGCCGCGAAGCTCGCCGCCCGGAAGGTCCCCCTCGTCCTCGTGGCGCGCTCGGCGGGGGAACTCTCGGCCGCGGCGGCGGCGTGGCGCGAGCGGCACGGCGCCGACGTGGAGGCCCTCCCGCTCGACCTGGCCCGCCCGGGCGCGGCGGCCACGGTGTTCGAGGCGACGGAGGGGCGCGGCCGGCCCGTCGACCTCCTCGTCAACGCCGCCGGCTTCGGCTGGAACGGCCCGCAGGCGGAGTTCGACACGGCGCGCTTCCTCGAGCTCCTCCGGCTGAACGTCGAGGCGACGGCCGAGCTGACGCACCGCTTCCTCGGCGCGATGCGCGCCCGCCAGCGCGGCGGCATCCTGAACGTCGCCTCGACGGCGGCCTTCTTCCCGCAGCCGTACTTCGCGGCGTACGCGGCGAGCAAGTCCTTCCTTCTTTCCTTCACCCACGCGCTGCACGAGGAGGCGAAGCGGGACGGCGTCCGCGTGACGGCGCTCTGCCCCGGCTACACGCGGACCCGGTTCTACGAGGTGGCCGGCATGCGCGGGGCGGACGGGACGCCGTTTCCCGAGCTGTCGGCCGACCGGGTGGCGGAGCTCGGCCTCCGGGCCGTCGCCCGGGGCCGGGCGGTGGTCGTGACGCACCCGCTCGACCGGGTCTGGATCGCGCTGACGCGGGTCCTCCCGCGGGGCCTCCCGCCGAAGCTCGCCGCGGCCTTCTTCCGGAGGACCCGGCTCTAGGCGGCGCCGGCCGCCCGTCGGAGACGCCCGGGCCCGTGCGCCAGCGCACGCTTTTCGGGGAGGACGGCCCCGCTGGCCGGGCCTCCTTGACGCCCGGGGAGCACGCGACGAGAATCCGCCATTCGCCGCAGCCCGCTGCGGCGCGGGGTCCCTCCCCTGGAGGCTTTTCATGACGAAGAAGTGGACGGACGACGACACCCGCTGGCTCAGGACGAACGTGGCACGTCTCGACGTCCAGACGCTCGCGCTCAAGCTCGGCTTCCCGCTGGAGGACGTCCAGAAGCGGATCCGCCAGCTGAAGCTCGTCTCGACGGAGGCGCCGGCCGCTCCGAGGAAGACTCCCGCCTCGCTCAAGGAGGCCCAGAAGGAGCTTTCCCAGGCCCGGAAGGAGTACGAGAAGGCGATCGAGCTCTTCCACAAGCGCCGCTTCGACGAGGCCGGCCGGCGCTTCGAGGAGCTGATCGAGAAGTACCCGGACGAGAAGGAATTCCGCGACCGGGCCAAGATGTACCTGGCCGCCTGCCGGAACGGGAAGAAGACGCGGGGCGCGGTCCCGAGCGAGCCGGAAGAGCTCTACCACCACGCCGTCTTCGAGAAGAACCGCGGCAACGTCGACCGGGCGCTGGAGCTCCTCCGGAAGACCGCCGGGCGCCGGGACGGCGACGGCCGGCTCCACTACCTGGCGGCCTGCTGCCACGCGCTGCAGGGCGACGTGGACCAGGCGCTCCAGAGCCTGAAGAAGGCGATTGCCGCCTCGGACCAGAACCGGATCCAGGCCCGCCTCGACACGGACCTCTCGGCCCTCAGGGGCCACCAGGGCTTCACGGAGCTGCTCGCCGGAGGCGCGTGACGGAGAGGACCGCGGTCGTCGTCCTCGCGGGAGGCCGCGGGGCGCGGATGCGGTCCGCGCTGCCGAAGGTCCTCCACGAGGCCGCCGGACGGCCCGTCCTCGACCGCGTCCTCGCGACGGCCCGCGCCGCCGCGGCGGAGGCCGGGGGAGCGCGCCTCGTCGTCGTGACGAACGCGGGGGCGGAGGATCCGGTGGCCGCCCGCGTGAAGAGCGCGGCCCCGGAGGCGACGCTGGCGCTTCAACGCGCCCCGCGCGGGACGGGCGACGCGATGCGCGCGGCCCTGCCGGCGATCGGCGCCGCATCGCGCGTCGTCGTCCTCCCCGGAGACGCGCCCCTCGTGACGGCCGGCTCGATACTGCGCCTTCTCGAGGGGCTGGACGGCCGGGCGTCGCCCGACGGGTACCTGGTGAACGCCTCGCAGCCGCCGTACCAGCCGAGCGGCATCGCGCCGGCGCCGGGCGGCAGCCTCGATCACGCCGATCCCTCGA
>DAOMFB010000167.1:0-6725 GCA_035429585.1 Thermoanaerobaculia bacterium | reverse complement strand
CGCCCCGCACGATCGGGACCGGCGGCGCCTCCCTCGCGGACATCGCGCGGCGGCAGAAGGAGCAGCGCGAGCGCGAGGGGAAGAAGCCCTCTCTGGGCGTGATCAGCAACCAGACGCTCCGGAAGGGGGGCCCGGCGGGGGAGGAGAAGGCCGCCAAGGGCGGCGCGAAGCCGAAGGCGAGCCCGACGCCCGCGCCGCGCGGGACCGCGGCCGCGGCGCCCGCGCCGGCGGTCCCGGAGTGGCGCGACCTGAAGGGCCGCACGGAGGCCGACTGGCGGCGGCTCATGTCCGGGGTGCGGGATCGGGTGTCGGCCGCCGAGAGCCGCGTGAAGACGCTCGAAGCGGACGCCCGGCGGTACGAGAACGACTTCTACGCGTGGACCGACGGGAACTACCGGGACCGCGTGATCCGGCCGGCGTGGGACCAGGCGCGCACGGAGCTCGCGAACGCGCGCAAGGAGCTCGAGGCCGCCCGCTCGCAGCTCGGCGACCTGGAGGAAGAGGCGCGAAAGTCGAGCGCGCCGCCGGGGTGGCTGCGCTGAGCTCGCCGGGCCCCCCGCGGGCGCCGGGAGAATTCCCCGTCACGGAGAAAGAGGAACCGTTGACCGCCAGGACCGTATTCGTCGAGACGTGGGGCTGCCAGATGAACGTCCTGGACGGGCGGCGCTTCGTGGGCCTGCTCGCCCGGGAGGGCTACCGCGAGGCCGCGGCCCCCGAGACGGCGGACGTGATCCTCCTGAACACCTGCTCCGTCCGGGACCGCGCCGAGCACAAGGTCTACGGCCGGCTCGGACGGCTCGCCCGCCTGAAGCGGACGCGGCCGGACCTCGTGCTCGGGGTCTGCGGCTGCGTGGCCCAGCAGGAAGGCGAACGGCTGCTGGCCCGGCTGCCCTACGTCGACTTCGTCCTCGGGACGGGACGGATCGAGGCGCTCCCCGCCGTCGTCCGCCGCGTCCTGGAGGAGAGCGACCGGCCGTGCGAGATCGGGTTCCCGGCGGAGGAGGTGGCCTACACGCCCGGCGCCATCGCCCGGGACGTCCCGCACCGGGCCGCGATCACCGTGGTGGAAGGGTGCAACAAGAACTGCACCTTCTGCGTCGTCCCCTTCACGCGAGGCCGCGAGAGGAACCGGCGCCTGGCCGACGTGGTGGCGGAGAGCCGGCGGCTGCTCGAGGAGGGGGTCGTCGAGATCGAGCTGCTCGGCCAGACGGTGAATGCGTACCGGGACCCGGACGGCGCGGGGGACTTCGCCGACCTGCTCCGGGCGGTCGGCGGGCTGCGCGGAATCCGCCGGCTCCGGTTCGTGACGTCCCATCCGAAGGACTTCACGCCGAAGCTCGTCCGCGCGATGGCGGCGTCGCCGGCCGTCTGCCCGGCGCTCCACCTGCCGGTGCAGAGCGGCTCCGACGCCGTGCTCCGGCGCATGAAGCGCCAGTACACCCGGGCCGAGTACGTCGCCCTCGTGGCCGACCTTCGCCGCGCGATTCCCGGGCTGGCCCTCTCGACCGACCTGATCGTCGGGTTCCCCGGGGAGACCGACGCCCAGTTCGAGGAGACGCTGACGCTCCTCGAGGAGGTCCGCTTCGCACAGGTCTTCGCGTTCGGATACTCGGCCCGCCCCGGCACGGCCGCGGCGCGGTGGGAGACGGACGTGACGCCGGCCGTCGCCTCCGCGCGCCTCGCCCGCCTCCTCGACCGCCAGCAGGAGATCCAGCGCGAGATCCACCGCGGCCTCGAGGGGAGCGTCCTCGAGGTCCTCGTGGAAGGGCGCGACCGGCGCGGCCGCCGGGCCTCGGGGCGGACGCCGTGCAATCGCGTCGTCAACATCGAGGGAAACCTCTCCCTCCCGGCGGGAACCTTCGTCAGGGTCGTGGTCGAGAGGGGATATCCGAACTCCCTTCTCGGCCGGCCGCTCGGGACGGCGCACCGCCGGCCGGCTCGCCCGGCCGCCGCGGACGGCTCGACCGAGGCCGCCGGGAATGCCTGAGAATCAGTCTCAGTTATACTCATAACACATTGATTTCCCATAACTTGTCGTTTCGGTTGAACGGGACTGTCTCCTGCCGTCCTTGAAATCGGAGGGGCGGGTCCCTAGATTGACCGGGAGGGAGATAACCCCGTGACCGTCAGAATGGGAGTCAAGGCGCTGATCGTCGACCCGATCGCGAACATGCCCGTCGTCATCCTCCGGGACGAGGCCGAGAAGAATCTTCTTCCGATCTGGGTGGGCATCTTCGAGGCGAACGCCATCGCGCTCCAGATGGAGGGGGTGACGACGCCGCGCCCGATGACACACGACCTCCTGAAGTGCGTCATCGAGAAGGTCGACGGGGGCGTCGTACGGATCGTCATCAACGCCCTCGAGGAAAATACCTTCTACGCCCAGATCCATCTTCGGGTGGCCGACCGGGAGCTCCTCGTCGACAGCCGCCCGTCGGACGCGATCGCCCTGGCGCTCCGGATGAACGCGCCGGTCTTCGTGGAGGAGGAAGTCCTCGAGAAGAGCCGGCACACGGACGACACGCCCGACGGCCAGAACAGCGCGCGGTTGCGGAAGTGGCTCGAAGAGGTCGATCCGGACTCTCTCGGCAAGTACCGGATGTGAGCCGGGCGCCCGCCCGGGCCCCTCTGCGAGATTCGGCTTGCCGCCGGAGAGTGCCTGTGAATATCATCGCGGCCTCTCTCCGATGATCATCACCATCGCAAACCAGAAGGGCGGCGTCGGGAAGACGACCACGGCCATCAACGTGTCCGCCGCGCTGGCCCAGAAGAAGCTGCGGACGCTCCTGATCGACCTCGACCCTCAGGCCAACTCCACGATGTCTTTCCTCGACCGCCGGACGATCGAGCGGTCCATGTACGACGTCCTCACGGACCCGGCCGTGCCGATCGACGCGGTCGTCCGCCTGACGGACATCCCGGGGCTCAGCGTGGCTCCCTCGCGAATCTCGGTCGCGAAGGTGGAGTCGAAGCTGGTGGGGGAGATCGACGGCCTCTTCCGCCTCAAGGACAAGCTCCAGGGACGGGACGGGTCGGCCCCGGTCTACGACGCCGTCGTGATCGATACGCCGCCGACGCTCGGCATCCTCACGGTGAACGCTCTCGTCGCCTCCACGCACATCCTCATCCCCATTCAGTCGTCCTACTTCGCCCTCGAGGGGACGGACGACCTGCTCGAGACGATCGAGAAGATCAAGGGGCGTCCGAACCCCAACCTTCAGATCGTGGGCGTCGTCATCACCCTCCACGACAAGCGGACCACCCTGGGTCGGGACATTCGCAAGCAGATCGAGTCGGTCTTCAAGGGGAAGCTCTTTCACACGACCATTTCCAAGTCCGTGCGGCTCGAGGAGAGCCCTGCGTACCGGGAGACGATCTTCAGCTTCGCGCCGCGCTCTTCGGGCGCGATGGAGTACTACAGCCTGACCGAGGAGATACTCTCCCGTGTCTAAGAGACGAGGCCTTCCGGAGACGTCGCGGATGCGTCACGATGCCCATTTCGTCGAGCAGCTCGTCCGCGCCGACGAGCTCCCCGTGGGACGGAGGATCCCGATCCACCTCATCGAGGCCAACCCCGACCAGCCTCGCAGCGCGATGGGGGACCTCGAAGAGCTGACGAGGTCGATCGCCAGCCGCGGCGTCCTCGAGCCGATCCTGGTCCGGTCGCGCGACGACGGGCACTACACGATCATCTCCGGCGAGCGACGGTACCGCGCCGCCCTTGAGGCCGGCCTCGCCGAGATCCCGTGCATCGAGATGGAGGTGACCGACAGCGAGCTCCTGGAGATCGCCCTCGTCGAGAACCTCCAGCGGAAGGACCTGACGCCCTTCGAGGAGGCGGACGGATACCGCTCGCTGAAGGAGCGCTACGGCTACACGCACGAGCAGATCGCCGAGGCGGTCGGGAAGTCGCGCGTCACCGTCACGGAAGCCCTGGCCATCGGACGCCTCCCGGAGGCGGTGAAGGAGGAATGTCGGCGCGCCGACATCGCCTCCAAGTCCTTCCTCCTCGAGCTGGGGCGGCTCGGCTCCGAGGAAACGATGCTGGAGGCGGTGCGCTCGTGGGTCGCCGGCGCCGACGTGACGCGGGAGACCCTCCGCGACGCCAAGCGGGAAACCCGGGCGACGGCCGGACGCCCGAAGCCGGGGGCCCTCCGGAAGACCTACGCGTTCGACTTCGTCCCCGAGGATCGCCGCTACAAGGTCAGCCTCGTCTTCCTCGGCCGGGGGCAGCGCAAGGACGACGTCCTCGCCGCCATTCGCGACATCGCGCGCCGCATCGAGGAGGGTGAGATCGACCTCGAGAAGGGTGGCCGATTCCTGAAGCCGAAGAAGCACGCCCGGAAGCCCGAAGGCGACGAGCCGGGCGAGGGCTCCTAGGACCGGTCTCCAACCCGCGAGGCGAGCGGGTGTCTCTCACCAGGGAACCGAACGTTGTTAGGCGCGGCCTCAGCGGATTTTAACATAATAAATCTTATCGGACATACGCGGCAGGCCCGCCCGAACCCCTTCCGCTAACATGCCGGCGTGCTCTCCCTCTCCCGGCTCGACCGCTACCTCCTCCGGGAGATCGCGGGCCCGACGCTGGTCGGTTTCCTCGCCTACACGGGCTTCATGCTCGTCCGCGGCCTCGTCCTTTTCTCCGACCTCGTCTTCCAGAGCAGCGACCCGCTCCTCGACACGCTCCGGGTCCTCGGCTACTCGCTTCCTCACATCGTCGTCCTGACGCTGCCGATCTCGTTCCTGCTCGGTCTCCTGATCGCGTTCGGCCGCCTCAGCGCCGACTCGGAGATCGTGGCCCTTCGCGCGGCCGGCGTGGACCTCGTCCGGCTCTACCGCCCCGTCGCGGCGGTGGCGGTCGGGGTCTCCCTCGTCTCCCTGGTGCTGATCCACGAGGCCGTTCCGCGGAGCAACCGCCGCCTCTCCGAGATGCGGCTCCGCCTCCTGACCTTCGCCGTCGCGCAGCGGATCGCTCCGGGCGTCTTCAGCCCCCAGTTCGCCGGAAAGAGCATCTACGTGGAAGGCGCCTCCGCCGACCGAAAGCTCCTGACGGGGCTCTTCGTCGCGGACCGGTCACCGGAGGCCGAGGGCGAGCGACTGACGCTCGCTCCGCGCGGCCAGCTCGAGGTGGACGACCAGGAGGGGCGCCTCTGGCTCCGCCTCGACGACGCGACGAGCCACCACGTCGGCTCCGATCCGCGGAAGTACGACGTCTCCTCAGGCACCGTCCGGTACCTCCTGCAGGAGACGGGGGCGCGATCGGACCGGCCGCGCGAGAAGCTCCTCCGGGAGCAGCGCCTCGACGAGCTCCTGCGGACCGCCCGCACGGGGGCCCGAGGCGACGTGGAGCGGCGCCTCGCGTGGGTCGAGGTCCACAAGAAGTTCGCGCTCCCCGCGGCCGCCCTCGTGTTCGGCCTCGTCGGCCTTCCCCTCGGCCTCGTCACGCGCCGGGGCGGCCGCGCGGCCGGGTTCGCGGTCTCCGTCGTGATCGTCCTCGCGTACTACGTCCTCCTGGCCGTCGGCGAGGCCCGCGCCATCGACGGACGCCTCTCGCCGGCCCTCGCCATGTGGCTTCCCGACCTCCTCCTGACGCTCGTCGGCCTCCTCGCCCTCCGGCGCGTCCGGCGGGACCGCCCGCTCCTCCCGGAGGACGTCCGGATCCTCCCGGCCACCCTTCCGCGCCGCCGGCCGGCGCGCCCCGACGCCGCCGGGCGCCCCGCGGCCCGCCTCGTCGCGTCCCGGGCGAATCCCCGGTTCGGCCAGCTCCTCGACCGGTACGTGGCGGGCCGCTTCCTCCGCATCTTCGCCCTCGTCCTCCTCTCGTTCGTCGCGGTCTACGTGCTGATCGACTACCTCGAGATCGCCGACGACCTCGCCCGGACGCGACCTCCGGGGCACCTCCTCGTCGCCTACTACGAGACCCTTCTCCCCCCTATCTTCGTCGACGTGCTCCCCTTCGCCTTCCTCGTGGCGGCCCTCATCACGGTCGCGGCGCTCGTCCGCTCCTCGGAGGCGACCGCGGTCCTCGCCAGCGGCGTCTCGCTCTTCCGGCTCGCCGCGCCCGTCCTCCTCCTGGCGGCGGGAGCGGGCGTCCTCCTCTTTCTCCTCTCGGAACGGGTCGTCCCGCGGGCGAGCGCCGAGTCCGAGACCCTGAAGGCGCGGCTCAAGGGCGTGACCCCGCCCCCGCGGGCCCTGTCGAACAGCTGGGTCCGCGGCCAGGCGGGACGGTTCTTCGCCGTCGACGCCTACGACGCGCGGAGCCGCGGCGTCGCCGGCCTTCAGATGATCGAGATCGACCCGGAGTCCTTCCGCGTCCGCGTCCGCGCGTCGGCGGCCCGCGCCCAGGTTCTCCCGGGACAGGGCCTCCTCGCCGAGGACGGCTGGATCCGGACGTTCGCCGCCGGCTCCGACTCGCTCTTCCTCGCCCGCGAGGGCCAGTTCCTCCTCGACGCCCCGGAGGCGGCCGACACCGTCTCCGCCGTCCAGGCGAATCCCCGGCAGATGACCCTCGGCCAGCTCGCGCGTTTCATCGCCGCTCGCCGGCGGGCCGGCGGCGACGTCTCCGAGCTCGCGACGAGCCTCCACCAGAAGCCGGCGGCCGCCGCGTCGGCGCTCCTCCTGACCCTCGTCGGCCTCCCCTTCGCGTTCCGGTACGGACGCCGCGGCGCCGTCGCGGGCGTCGGCGTGGCGATCCTCCTCGGGCTCGCCTACTTCTTCGTGAGCGG
>DAOMFB010000166.1:0-6757 GCA_035429585.1 Thermoanaerobaculia bacterium | reverse complement strand
GCGTCGAGCTGACGCACGACAACTGGCTCTTCGTGGCCGAGACGATCGCGGCCTCCCTCGGGATCCTCTCTCCCGCCGACCGACAGTTCCTCTGGCTCCCCCTCGCCCACGTCTTCGGGAAGGCGGCCGTCGCCCTCTGCATCTTCGTCGGCGCCCCGACCGCGGTCGACGGCCGCGTCGACCGGATCGCCGAGAACCTCGCCGCCGTGAAGCCGACCTTCTTCTGCGCGGTGCCGCGGATCTTCGAGAAGGTCCACGCGAAGATCGTCGGCCAGGTCGACGCGGCCGGCGAGGCGAAGAAGGCGCTCTTCGACTGGGCGCTCGACGTCGGGACGAAGGCCGCCCGGCTCCGGCGCGAACGACGCCCGCTCGGACCGTGGCTGGCCCTCCGGCACCGCCTCGCCGACCGCCTCGTCTTCAGGAAGATCCGGGAGCGGTTCGGCGGGCGGCTCCGGTTCTGCCCCTGCGGGAGCGCTCCGCTCGCGCACGAGCTGGGCGAGTTCTTCGACGCCTGCGGCATCACGATCCTGGAGGGGTACGGTCTGACGGAGTCGACGGCGGTCACCTTCTTCAACCGCTACGAGGACAACCGGTACGGCACGGTCGGAACCATCCTCCCCGGGATGGAGGTGACGTTCGCGCCCGACGGGGAGATCCTCCTGCGGGGCCGCGGCATCATGCGCGGCTACTACGGGCGGCCCGCGGAGACCGCCGAGGTGCTCGACGCCGAGGGGTGGCTCCACACGGGCGACATCGGCGTGCTCGGCGAGGGCGGGCACCTCTCGATCACCGACCGGAAGAAGGACCTGATCAAGACCTCCGGCGGGAAGTACGTCGCCCCGCAGGTCGTGGAGGGGCGCCTGAAGCTCGAGACGCCCCTCATCAGCCACGTCCTCCTCCACGGCGACAACCGGAGGTTCTGCACCGCCCTGATCAGCCTCGCCGAGGACGAGATCCTCTCCTGGGCGCGGGCCGAGGGGCTGGCCGGCAAGTCCTACGAGGAGCTGACGAAGGACGCGCGCGTCGTGGAGATGGTCCGGCCCCACGTCGACAGCGTCAACGGGCAGCTGGCGCGGCACGAGACGATCAAGCGGTTCGCCATCCTTCCCTCCGAGCTGAAGATCGAGAGCGGCGAGCTGACGCCGAGCCTGAAGGTCCGCCGGAAGGTGGTCGAGCAGCACTACCGCGACCTGCTCGAAGCGCTCTACGCGGAGCCTCCGCCGGGGAGCGGAGACTAGAGCCGGGCCTCGGAGACGCCGAGGCGGCGGACGAGCCCGAGGAGGGCGGCGTGCGCCCCCTCCGAGCCCGCGAGGACGTTCCCCCGGGTCCTCCACGAGCCGCCCCCGTCGAAGTCGGTCACGACGCCCCCCGCCTCCGCGATGAGGAGGGCGCCGGCCGCCGTGTCCCACGGCGAGAGGCCGAACTCGAAGAACCCGTCGAAGATCCCGGCCGCGGTGTAGGCGAGGTCGAGGGCCGCGCTCCCGGCGCGGCGGATGGAGCGCGCCTCGAGGAAGGCCTCGCGGAAGACCGAGAGGTAGAGGTCGATCTTCGCCTGCTGGCGGAACGGGAAGCCGGTCGCAAGCGCCGCCCCTTCGAGCGACGCGCGCGGCGGCATCCGGAGCCGGGCCCCGTTGCGGAACGCCCCCGCCCCCGCCGCGGCCGCGAAGAGGTCCTTCTTGACCGGATCTCACATCACGCCGACCTCGTCCCCCCGCCCCCCGAGCTGCCCGCCGAGGCCGCCCGAGGTGCGCGCCACCGAGACGGCCCAGTGCGGGAAGCCCCGGATGAAGTTCGCCGTGCCGTCGAGCGGGTCGACGATCCACGCCGGCGCCGCGTCGTCGCCCGCCGAGAGGCCCGTCTCCTCGCCGAGGAACCGGTCGTGCGGGAACGCGGCGAGGAGGGCGTGGCGCAGGGAGGCCTCCGCCTCCCGGTCCGCCCGCGACACCATGTCGTTCTTCGCCTTCTCCTCGACGTCGGCCGGGTCGAGGGACCCGAAGTACTCGAGCAGGATCTCCCCGGCCTCCTCGGCGGCGGCGACGGCGACGTCGAGGGCGCGCATCAGTAGAAGTCCGAGCAGGAGAGGAAGTAGCCGCAGTCGGGCGTCGGGCAGCGGAGCTTGCAGCCGACGTCCGCGAGCTCCGCGCCGCAGGCCGGGCAGGTTCGGTAGGCGCGGTCCTCGGCCCGGGGGTCCTCCGTCCGGCGGACGGGCTCGGCCGGCGTCTCGTCCCTCGGGGGCTCCGGCGGGCGGGGCGGCGGGCAGGGCATGCTCAGTTCACGACCGGAGACGCCGCGCCCCCCTCGAGCTTCTCCCAGGCGGCCTGCGCCTGCTGGGTGTCGGGGAACCGCTCGACGATCTCCGTCCAGACCTTCTCGGCGAGATCGCGGATCCCGAGCGTCTCGGCGATCTCGGCGCGCTGGAAGAGGTTGTCCGGCTCGTCCGGCCGGAGGGCCGAGAGGAACGTCAGGGCGCGGAAGCGCCCCCCTTCGTCGTGCTGGCGGCCGTAGGCGCCCGCCAGGTTGTGCAGCACCCGCTCGGCGATCGTCGAGACGCCGATCCCGCGGAGGAAGTCCGGTCGCCAGGGCAGCTTCCCGCCCGACATCGAGTCGAGCTTCCGCCGGCATTCGTCGACCGTGATCCGCGTCCCGCCCGCGAAGGGATCGACGAGGACGCCCGGCGACGAGCCGACGCGGACGATGAAGTGGCCCGGCATCCCGACGCCTTCCACGGCCAGGCCGGCCCGCCGGCCGACCTCCATCCAGACGGCCGACAGGAGGATCGGCATGCCGCGGCGCCGCTCGAGGACGGCGTGGAAGAGGCCGTTGTCCGGGTTGTAGTAGTCGTCCTCGTCGCCGGCGAACCCCTCGTCGCCCCCCAGCACCTCGGCGAGGGCCCGGGCCTGCATGAAGGCCGACGAGGACTCCTTCACCCGCTCGGCGACCGCGGCGGCCCAGCCGTCGAGCCGGGCGTCGTCGGCCTCGCGCTCTGCGGCCGGCGTCCCCTCGACCGCGTAGAGCGCGCCGAGGAGGTCCTCCGCCGCGACGGCCGCGACGAACTCGCCGAGCGCCTTCTCGTCCCGGGCCGACCAGAGCTCCTTCACGCGCCGTAATCTACATGGAGACGCCGCGCGGCGTCGACCCCGGCGGCCGTCAGTGCCGGAAGATGAGGCTGTCGAGGATCATCAGGAAGGCGCTCTGCTGCTGCGGCTCCGTCTTGTTGACGACGGCGAGGCAGGCGTCCTGGGGGAAGAGCTCGTGCAGCTCCTCGGCCGGCCGCTCGGACAGGATCACGATGCGGCGCATCGGGACGCCGCGCTCCTTGGCCAGCTCGAAGACCTTCCGCCCCCCGAAGAGGGGAATGTCGAGGTCCACCATGAGGAGGCTGACGTCGGTTCCGAGCTTGGGGAGGGCCTCGAGCGGGTCCTGGTAGGCCTCGAAGAGGATCCGGCCCGCGTAGCGCGCCGTCAGGAGCGCGCCCCACGCGGCCGCGTAGAGGGGCGACTCGTCGACGAGGACGATCCGCTTGGGCCGCGCGCGCGTCGCGAGCGACCCGCCGCGCGGCGGCGCGGGCTTCTCCCGCGCGTCCCGCATCACCGCGTCACCCCGCCCGACGCCCGCCCCCAGACCTCCCGGCCGGCCACCCAGGTCCGCTCGACGCGTCCCTTCAGCGTCCGCGCGACCCAGGGCGAGTTCCGCGCCTTCGACTGGAAGCCGTCCGGCGTCACGTGGGTGGACCGCGTCGTGGAGAAGAGGACGACGTCGCCCGGCGCCCCCTCCGCCAGCGTCCCGTACGGAAGGCCGAACAGGCGGGCCGGCGCCGTCGAGAGGACCTCCACGAGCCGCATGAGGGAGACGTGCCGCGGCACGAGGAGCGCGTCGACGAGGACCGGAAGCGCCGTCTCGAGCCCGATGACCCCGAAGGGGGCGTCCGCGAACTCCAGCGCCTTCTCGTCCGCGTGGTGCGGGGCGTGGTCCGTCGCGACGCAGTCGATCGTGCCGTCCGCGAGCGCCGCCACGAGGGCCTGCCGGTCGGCCTCGGAGCGGAGGGGCGGGTTCATCTTGAACCGGGTGTCGTAGCCGGAGCGGGCGACCTCCTCGTCGGTCAGCGTCAGGTGGTGCGGGGTCGCCTCGCAGGTCACGTCGACGCCGTGCCGCCGCCCGTTCCGGATGGCGTCGAGGCTCTCGCGGGTCGAGACGTGCGCCACGTGGAGGCGCGACCCGGTCAGGCCCGCGATCTGGACGTCCCGCGCGACCATGACCGCCTCCGCGGCCGCCGGCTGGCCGGCGAGCCCGAGCCGCGTCGAGACCCACCCCTCGTTCATCACGCCGCCCATGGCGAGCCCGGCGTCCTCCGCGTGGACGACGACCGGCAGGTCGAACATCGACGCGTACTCCATCGCCCGGCGCATGAGCCCCGCGTTCTGGACCCCCTTGCCGTCGTCGGAGACGGCGACGATGCCCTCGGCCTTCATCGAGCCGATCTCGGCGAGCTGCTCCCCCGCGAGCCCCTTCGAGATCGCCCCGATCGGGAAGACCCGGACGCGCCCCGTCTCGCGCGCCCGGCGGACCACGAAGGCCACCGTCGGCGCGTCGTCGGCCACGGGGTCCGTGGCCATCGCGCAGACCGTCGTGAACCCGCCCGCGGCCGCGGCGGCGGTCCCCGTGGCGATCGTCTCCTTGTACTCGAAGCCGGGCTCGCGCAGGTGCACGTGCAGGTCGACGAAGCCGGGTGCCACGACGAGGCCCGCCGCCTCGACGACCTCCGCGCCCTTCGGCGGGGCGATCTTCTCGTCCACCTTCGCGACGACCCCGTCGCGAAGGAGCAGGTCGAGCGTCTGGTCGAGCCGGCGCGACGGGTCGACGACGCGCCCGCCGCGGAGGAGAACGGGTGCGTCACTCATCGTCGCCGCTCGCTCCGATCAGGAGGTAGAGGACCGCCATCCGAACGGCGACGCCGTTCTCCACCTGGTCGAGGATGACCGAGTCGGGGCCGTCGGCCACCGCCGAGTCGATCTCCACGCCGCGGTTCATCGGCCCCGGGTGCATGACGATCGCGTCCTTCTTCGCCAGCTTCCGCCGCTCCGGCGTCAGGCCGAAGACGTCGTAGTACTCGCGGTCGCTCGGGAAGCCCAGCCCGCCGCCGCGCTCCCGCTGGACGCGGAGCATCATGACGACGTCGGCGCCGTCGAGCGCCTCCTCGATCCGCGTCACGACGATCGCCCCCGTCCGCTCGATCTCGGCGGGGAGGAGCGTCCGGGGGCCGCAGAGGGTCACGGCCGCCCCCATCTTCGAGAGGAGCCCCACGTTCGAGCGGGCCACCCGGCTGTGCGCGATGTCGCCGCACAGGGCGATCTTGAGGCCGGCGAGCCGTCCCTTGGCCCGGCGGATCGTCAGGGCGTCGAGGAGGGCCTGCGTCGGGTGCTCGTGGATCCCGTCCCCGGCGTTGACCACTGCGCAGGGCAGCTCGCGGGCCAGGAGGTGCGGCGCCCCGGAGCGGGAGTGGCGGATGACGATCGCGTCGGGCGCCATCGCCATCAGGTTCTTCGCCGTGTCGAGGAGCGTCTCCCCCTTGGAGACGGACGAGCCCGCCGCCGAGAAGGCGATGGAGTCCGCCGAGAGCCGGCGCTCGGCCACCTCGAAGGAGAACCGCGTCCGCGTGGACGACTCGAAGAAGAGGTTCGCGACGAGCTTCCCGCGCAGCGTCGGGACCTTCTTGATCGCCCGCTGGTTGATCTCGCGCATCGACTCGGCCGTGTCGAGGACGAGCCGGATGTCGTCCTCGGTGATCGACTCGACGTCGACGAGGTCCTTCTTCGAGAAAACGTGCGGCCGGTCGGGAGGGACGTCGGACGGGGCGTCGGCCCGGCGGCTCACGGCCGGCGCGTCCCCGTCTTCGCCCGGGCCGTCGTCCGGGCCTTCGCCCGGGTGGCGGCCTTCGCGCCCCGCGGCCGGCGCGGCCCGTTCGCCGGCCGGAGCGACGCCTCGCGGTCGAGGAGCCAGACGTCGTCGTCGCCGTCCGTCTCGGCGAACGTGACCTGGACGATCTCGGACGAGGAGGTCGCGACCTTCTTCCCGACGAACTGCGCCTCGATCGGGAACTCGCGGCGCCCCCGGTCGACGAGGGCGCAGAGGAGGATCTTCCGCGGGCGCCCGAAGTCGAGGACGGCGTCGATCGCCGCCCGGACCGTCCGCCCGGTGTACAGCACGTCGTCGCAGAGGATGACCGTCTTCCCCTCGACCGGAAAGGAGATCTCCGTCCGCTTGAGGACGGGCGACGAGGCGATGGTCGTCAGGTCGTCGCGGTAGAGCGTGATGTCGAGGATGCCGACGGGGACGCGGGCCGCCTCGCGCCGCTCCAGCTCGGCCGCGAGCCGGCGCGCCATCGGCACGCCCCGCGTCCGGATGCCGATCAGGACGAAGCCCTCGGTCCCCCCCTGCGACTCGACGATCTCCTGCGACATGCGCGCCACGGCGCGCTTCATCGCCTGCGCGTCCATCAGACGGACCTTCCGGAAGGTGCCCGGGGCGTCGGCCATGCGGTATCGGGCGGGGACCTTATACGGGCGCCCGTGGAACGTCAACCGGACGCGCCCGTCAGCGGCGCGGCGGCCACTCCGTGGGGCCCCTTCCGGACTCCGTCTCGCGCCGCGAGAGGAGACGCGGCTGCGGCGCGCCCGTCGCCGCGATCTCCCGTTCGAGCGTCCCCCGGCGCCCGAAATAGACGTCGGCCACGTACGCGCGGATCAGCCGCTCCCGCGGG
>DAOMFB010000165.1:0-6770 GCA_035429585.1 Thermoanaerobaculia bacterium | reverse complement strand
CTCGCCGCGCGCCGCGTCGCCGTCGTGGCTGAAGGGGCGGCTCGGCCGGGCGGACGCCGGGGAAGCCCGTTCGGTCGCCGGCGGCCTCGCCGCCCTCGAGGCGGGCGAGCCCGGGGCGCCGCCCCTCCTCGTGGCGGGGTCGCTCTACCTCGTGGGCGAGGTGCTCCGGCTGCTCGAGGGCGAGTCCGGATAGGATCGGCCCGATGCCGGAGACGCCCCTCGCCGTCGCCTTCACGAAGAAGGAGCTCGAAGCGGCCGAGGACGCGCGGCTCGCGATCTACGCCGCGCGCGCCCGCGGCGCCGCGCGCCGGTACGAGACCTCCGGCGAGGGACGGAGCTACGACTACCGGACCGAATTCCAGCGGGACCGGGACCGGATCATCCACTCGCGCGCCTTCCGCCGGCTGAAGCACAAGACGCAGGTCTTCATTCCGTTCGAGGGGGACCACTACCGGACGCGCCTGACGCACACGCTCGAGGTGACCCAGGTGGCCCGGACGATGGCCCGCGCGCTCGGGCTGAACGAGGACCTGACCGAGGCGTGCGCCCTCGGGCACGACCTCGGCCACACGCCGTTCGGGCACTCGGGGGAGAAGGTGCTCAACCGGATCCTCTCGGGGGCGGAGCCGGCCCTCCCGCTCGAGCCGAAGGTGGCGGCGCAGGCGGGGGCGTTCAAGCACAACTACCAGTCGGTCCGCGTCGTCGACGTGCTCGAGAAGCGGTACGAGCACCCGGGGCTGAACCTGACGAACGACACGCGCGAGGGGATCCTCAAGCACACGACCTGGAAGCGCGACTTCAACTTCCCCGACCTCGACGGCGAGGGGCTCAATCTCTCGTCGGGCTGCCACCTCGAGGGGCAGGCCGTCGGCTGGGCCGACGAGTTCGCCCAGCAGGCGCACGACCTCGAGGACGGGCTGCCCCTCGTCGGGCTCGAGAAGGTCCTGACGCTGCCGATCGCGAAGACCGTGGTCGAGGCGCTGGGGGAGAGCTTCGGGTCGGCGGCGGACCCGGCCGTGAAGCGGGCGATGCTGATCCGCGGCCTCATCCACCTCCTCGTGACCGACCTGATCACCGCCTCGCGCGCCGCCCTCGAGCGGTGGCTCGCCGACCGGAAGGTCGCGACGGCCGCCGAGTTCGCGGCGAACCGGCGCCGGCTCCCGGGGTCGCTCGTCGCCCCGTCGAAGACGGGCGACCGGCTCTACCGCGAGCTGAAGGAGTTCATCTACCAGCACGTCATCCACAGCCACCTCGTCTCGCAGCACGACGGCCGGGCCCAGCTCGTCCTGACGACGCTCTTCACCGCGTACTACCGGAACCCGCGCCTCCTCCCCGACTCCGTCCTCTCGCGGTACCGCGACCTGGCCGGCGTCGTCTTCCTCCGCGACATCCCGCTCCGGCGGCTCGAGGCGGAGATCGCGGCGAACTACCACCGGCGGCCCCTCTTCCTCCGGTCGATCGCGGACCACCTCGCCGGGATGACCGACAGCTGGGCCCTCGCCGAGTACGACACGATGGTCTCGGCCTACCCCCGGCGCCGGCCCGGAGCCCCGGAGTGACCGGGCCGGGGCGATAAGATGCCGGCGTGCGGATCGCGTTCGGGGCGGATCACGCGGGCTACGAGCTGAAGGAGAGGCTCAAGGCGCACGCGTCCTCGAAGGGGCACGACGTCCTCGACCTCGGGACCCGTTCCGCGGACTCCGTCGACTACCCCGACTTCGGCCGGGCCGTCGGCGAGGCCGTCGCGGGAGGCCGGGCCGACCGGGGCGTGGCCGTCTGCGGGACCGGCATCGGGATCGCCATCGCGGCGAACAAGGTGGCCGGCGTCCGCGCCGGCGTCCCGAACGACCTCTTCGCCACGCGCCTGATGCGCGAGCACAACGACGCCAACGTCATCGCGTTCGGGGCGCGTCTCGTCGCGCCGCCCCTCGCGGAGGCGATGCTCGACCTCTTCCTCGAAACCCCCTTCGCCGGCGGCCGCCACGAGCGCCGCGTGAAGAAGCTGAACGGAGAAGCCCCATGAGCCCGACGGTCTCCGCCCGCGCCGCCCTCCTGAACCGCCCCCTCGCCGAGGTCGACCCCGACATCGCGCGCGTCCTCTCGAGCGAACTGAGGCGCCAGCAGGAGGGGATCGAGCTGATCGCGTCGGAGAACTTCACCTCGCGCGCCGTCCTCGAGGCGATGGGCTCGGTCCTGACGAACAAGTACGCCGAGGGGTACCCCGGCAAGCGCTACTACGGCGGCTGCGTGAACGTGGACGAGGGGGAGTCGCTGGCGATCTCCCGCGCGAAGGCCCTCTTCTCGCCGTCGAACCCCGACGCGATCCACGTCAACGCCCAGCCGCACTCGGGCTCGCAGGCGAACGCGTCCGTCTACATGGCGTGCCTGAAGCCGGGCGACACGCTCCTCGGCATGTCGCTCTCGCACGGCGGCCACCTCACCCACGGCCACCCGCTCAACGTCTCGGGGAAGCTGTACCGGGTCGTCGCGTACGGCGTCGGGAAGGAGGACGAGCGGATCGACTTCGCCGAGCTTCGCCGGATCGCCGAGGCCGAGAAGCCGAAGCTGATCGTGGCCGGCGCCTCGGCGTACCCCCGGACGATCGACTTCCCGAAGTTCCGCGAGGTGGCGGACGCCGTCGGGGCCCTCCTGATGGTCGACATGGCGCACATCGCGGGGCTCGTCGCCGCGGGGGTCCACCCGTCTCCGGTCGGGCACGCCCACTTCGTCACGACGACGACGCACAAGACCCTCCGCGGGCCGCGCGCCGGGCTGATCCTCTGCACGCCGGAGTGGGCCAAGGAGGTCGACAAGGCGGTCTTCCCGGGCCAGCAGGGAGGCCCTCTCGAGCACATCATCGCGGCCAAGGCCGTGGCCCTGAAGGAGGCGATGACGCCGGAGTTCCGCGCTTACCAGCGGCAGGTCGTCGAGAACGCCTCCGTCTTCGCCGGGGCCGTGGCCGACCACGGCTTCCGGATCGTCTCCGGGGGAACGGACAACCACCTCTTCCTCGTCGACGTCGGGAAGAAGGGGCTGACGGGCAAGGTGGCCGAGAAGGCGCTGGACCTCGCCGGGATCACGGTGAACAAGAACACGATCCCGTTCGACCCGAACCCACCGATGGTGACGTCCGGCCTCCGGATCGGGACCCCTGCCGTCACGACGCGGGGAATGGGCCCGGCGGAGATGAAGACGATCGCCGGCTGGATCGCCGAGGTCCTGGCCGCGCCCGAGGACGCGGCCGTCCAGGCGCGCGTCCACGGGAAGGTGAAGGAGCTCACCGCGGCCTTCCCGCTCTATTAGTCATCGGGGGGTGCGACGCCTCTCTCCGACCGCAACGAAGGCGGCGGCTCACCGGAACCGAGGGGTTTGCCAGTTCCGGCCTTGGCGCCTTTAGGGTCGATTTCGCGCCAGTTGGCGGACAGAAGACCGACGGCGCTCTCGAGGAGCAGTCTGTGCCGCGAACCAATTGATGAGCATTTGAGGGGCGGGGAAAAAGCCTAGCACCTACCTCCTTTTCGGGGCGACAGCGCCGGCCGGAAAGGAGAACTCGTTCATGAACAAGTCGAGACCGGGGGGGCCGACGGGAAAGCGGCCTGGGCCCGGACAACGCCCTGGCGGCTCGGGGTATCCGCTGGAGCTGCGGCTCCGCGCGGTCGAGGAGATCATTCGGCAGGGCGCGCCCTACCAGGACGTGGCCCGGGCATACGGCGTCGGCACCACAACCCTCAGCGCGTGGGTCCGCAGCTACCGGCTCCAGGGCGTCGAAGGGCTCAAGGCGATCCGGGTGCCAGCCCAGCCCGACCAGCGGCCCAAAGCGGATCCGCGCCATCAGGCTGTCGGAGCCCTCAGGCGCGAGCATCCCGAGTACGGTACGAGGCGCATCCGGGACATCCTGGCCCGCTTCGAGGCTCTGGGCGTGTCCGAGACGGAGGTCCGGCGGATCCTGCACGACGAGGGGCTCCTCGAGAGCCGGCCCGCGACGGCGCCGCGCGAGCACCCCGAGCGGCGCTTCGAGAGGGCCGAGCCCAACCAGCTCTGGCAGTCCGACATCTTCACGTTTCTGCTTCGCAAGCATCAGCGGGTCTACGTGGCCGTCTTCATGGACGACCACTCGCGCTTCATCGTGGGCCACGCCCTGGCCCACCACCAGAAGAGCGAGCTCGTCATGGAGGCCTTCGAGCGCGGCATCGCGGCCTTCGGTGCGCCCCGGGAGATCCTCACCGACCAGGGGCGGCAGTACACCGCCTGGCGCGGCACGACGGAATTCGAGCAGGAGCTTCGCCGGGAAGGCATCCGGCACATCAAGAGCCGCCCCCAGCACCCGCAAACGCTCGGCAAGGTCGAGCGCTTCTGGAAGACGCTGTGGGAAGAGTTTCTTTCCAGGACCGTCTTTGCCGACTTCGCGGACCTTGAGCGGCGTCTCTCGCTTTTCATCGACGCCTACAACTTCCAGAGGCCTCACCAGGCCCTCGGAGGCCTCGTGCCGGCCGACCGCTTCTTCCGCGCGGCCCCGCACGTGAGGGAAGCCATCGAAAAGAACATCGACAAGAACGCCCTGCGCCTGGCCCAGCAGCAGCCCGTCGAGAAGCCCTTCTATCTCGTGGGCCGCCTCGGCGACAGGGATCTGAGCATCGCGGCGTCCGAAGACGGCCTCCGCGTGCAGATGGGGGACGAAACGCCCAGGACCATCAACCTGAGAAGAGAGGTGAACGATGAGAGCAAGGAGAGGCCGGCCCGCCTCGAAAGAACGGAGAGCGCTGCGCGAGCGGCCGACGCCGAGGTGGCTGCGGACGAAAGAGCTGGACGAGATGGCCAGGAGGCGCTGCCTTCTGGTCCTGTCGGTCCTGAGCGGGGCGACGCCCGTCTCTCAGGCCATCGAGGAAGCACAGATCTCACGCGGGACCTACTACCAGCTCGAGACGCGGGCGCTGTCCGCCATGCTCCAGGCCCTGATGCCGGGAGCCGCGAATACGGGGGCGGGCGAGCCGCTCGCGGCCCAGATGGCTCGCATGGAGACCCGCGCCAAGAAGCTCGAGAAGGAGAAGCGGCGCGCCGAGCGGCTCCTGCTCCTCACGAGGCAAGTCCTGAAGCCGGGACCGGTCACGACGGACAAGGGCCCCCGAACGAGGCGGGCTCCGAAATCGACGACCACTGGAAGCGTGCCTTCGGCGGGCAGGAAGAAGGCCGGGACCTCGACGAGCGAAAGCCCTTCGACCCCGAATCCGACTGGCACGGCCGAGCGGTGATCTGGGACCGGAAGCTCGCGGGAGAGAATGCGGGTCCCCCGGAGGCGCCACATGGACAGGCGCAAGAAAAGCTACGTCCCGATCCCGCGCGTGCCGCTTTCGGTGAGAGACCGGTACGAAGCGGTCCTCTCGGTGATATCGGGCGAAACGTCGGTGAGCCAGGCGGCCCGCAGGCTGGGCCTCTCGCGGACTCACTTCCAGACCCTGATGCACCGGGGCCTCGCCGGGATGATCGCGAGCCTCTCGCCGGGAAAGCCCGGGCGGCCGGCGAGGAGTCCCGAGACGGTCTCTTCCCGGCGCGAGAGCGAGCGCCTCTTGCGCGAGAACCGTCACCTCCGTGGGCGTGTCGAGACGATCGAGAGACTCCTCGGGGTGGCGAGCAGCCTCCTGAAGGGAGGCGCCAAGCCGATGACCCGGATGCGACGGAAGCGGACGAGTCCGACCACGAGCCGCGAGACCCCCGATGACGAAGAGCCCGGGCGGCGCCTCAAGGAAGCCGAAATCATGAGAGCCCGTGGGCTGCCCGGGCGTCTCATCGCGGCGGCAATCGGCACGAGTCAGGCCACGATGGGGCGGTGGAGGAGAAGACGGCGCCTGGCTCTCGCTCTTCGCCGCCGGCGCGGCCCGCGGCCGGCCACGGCTTGCGCGCCCGGGACAGACGCCCTGGTGCGGGAGCTCGTGCGCAAGACCCATGGTCTTTGCGGTGCGGCCTCGCTCAGCCGCTCGGTGCCGGGCGTCTCGCGCCGCCATGCCGCCACCCTGAAACACGACACGCTCAGGACCCTGGAAGACGAACGGCGGGCCGGCTGCCAGAGGGTCGTCGTCGCGAAGGCCGGCGTCCTGCGCGGCTTCGACCAACTCCATCTCACGACGACGGACGGCCCCCGCTGGGCGCTCGTATCGGCGGACGGGCATGCCCCCTATCGCACCAGTCTGACGCTGACGCCCCGCTACGACGGCAGATCGGTGGCCGACGCCATCCGACAAGACTTCGACACAAACGGCCCGCCGCTCGTCTGGCGGGCCGACCGGGCCCGAAGCCACGAGATGCCGGACACTCGCTCGCTGCTGAAGCACTTCGGCGTCCTTCTGCTGCACGGCCCGCCCCGACTGCCACGTTTCTACGGCCAGCTCGAGCGCCAGAACCGCGAGCACCGTGCCTGGCTCCGGGGCCGCCCGCCCTCGAGCCCGGCCGCTCTCGCCTCAACCTGCGATGAGATGATCACGGCATTGAACACGCTCTGGCGGCGCCCTACATTGGCCTGGAGGACGGCCGCCGAGGTCTGGAATGAACGCGCCCCGCTCGACATCGACCGTGATGAATTCCGCCGCGACGTCGCCCGACGTGCCGGTCACCTGCGTCGGCACCTGGATCCCCGCGCCAGCAATGCGGGTCTGCCCGAGCGCCTCGCCATCGAGCAGGCGCTCACCGAACGCGGCCTGCTCCGCCGCATCCCGGGAGGATGGTGCTAGATCAATTCCTCCCCCACACCCCCTCCATCATCTATGGCGCGCCACACC
>DAOMFB010000164.1:0-6778 GCA_035429585.1 Thermoanaerobaculia bacterium | reverse complement strand
CGCGGCGCCGCCGGGGACGCTCTCCCCCCTCAGGGCCCGCCCCGTCGCCGTCCCGGCCCTCCGCAGCTCGTGGGGCGGACCCTCGAAGACGAGGCGGCCGCCGTGGACGCCGGCCCCCGGGCCGAGGTCGACGACGTGGTCGGCGGCGCGGATGACCGCGAGGTCGTGCTCCACGGCGACGACGGCGTTGCCGCGGTCCGCGAGGCGCCGGATCGCCCCGAGGAGGCGGGCCGTGTCGCGCGGGTGGAGCCCGACCGTCGGCTCGTCGAGGACGTAGAGCGTGCCCGTCAGGGCGTTCCCGATGGCCGCGCCGAGCTGGAGCCGCTGCGCCTCCCCCCCGGAGAGCGTCCGCATGGGCCGGGAGAGCGTCAGGTAGCCGAGGCCGAGCTCCACGAGCGTTCCGACCCGCTGCGCGAGGTCCGCGAGCAGCGGGCCCGCCCGCTCCCGTTCCGCGTCCGTCCACCCCGTCTCGACGAGGTCGGCGTGAAGCTCCGCGAGGGTCCGGTCGGCGAGCGCGGCGATGTTCCGGCCCCGGACGGTCACGGCGAGCGCCTCCGGGACGAGGCGCGCGCCGGCGCAGGACGGGCAGGTCGTGTAACCGCGGTAGCGCGAGAGGAAGACGCGGACGTGGACCTTGTACCGCTTCTTCTCCAGCCACTCGAAGAGCCCCTTCACCCCGTACCAGTCCCCGTCCCCGTCCCAGACGAGCCGCCGGTGCCGCTCCGGGAGGCGGTTCCACGGCACGTCGCGCCGGATCTTCAGCCGGCGGCAGGCCCGGGCGAGGTCCGCGTAGGCGCTCTCGTACGCCGGGGAGTTGAACGGAGCGAAGGGCCTCCCCGCGATCGAGAGCGTCGGGTCCGGGAGGACCCGGGCCGCGTCCACGCCGGCGAGCCGTCCGAACCCCTGGCAGGCGGGGCAGGCGCCGCGCGGGGAGTTGAAGGAGAAGAGCGCCGGGACCGGCTCGGGGAAGCCCCGCCCGCACCCGCCGCAGCGGAGGCCCCGGAAGAAGCGGAGGGCCGACGACAACGGCTCGCCGGAGCGAAGCGCCAGGAGCTCGCCCGCCCCCAGCTCGAACGCCGCCGCCAGCGACGCCGCGATCTCGGGGTCCTTCGCGTCGAGGACGTGCCGGCCCACGAGGAGGGCCAGCCGGCCGTCGGCGTCGCGCGGCGTCGCCTCCTTCGAGGAGATCTCGACCGGCTCGCCCGCCGGGGAGACGGCGCGGAAGTAGCCGAGGCGGCGCCAGGCGGCCGTCTCCTCGTCGAAGCGCTCGGGCCTCCCCGGGGCGACGACGAGGACGCGGGCTCCCTCGCCGAGCGCCCGGAGAAGGGCGGCCCGCGCGCTCTCGGCCGTCTCCCGCCGGACGCTCCGCCCGCAGGACGGGCAGGCGAGCTCCCCGAGGGCGGCGTAGAGGAGCCGGAGGACGTCGTGGATCTCGGTGGAGGTCCCGACCGTCGAGCGGGCGGACCGGACCGGCGCCCTCTGCTCGATCGCGACGGCCGGAAGGATCCGCTCGATGAGGTCGACGTCGGGCCGCTCCAGCCGCTCGAGGTACTGCCGGGCGTACGTCGACATCGACTCGACGAACCGGCGCTGTCCCTCGGCGTAGAGCGTGTCGAACGCGAGCGACGACTTCCCGGAGCCGGAGGGTCCCGTGACGACGGTCAGCTGTCCGACCGGAATCGTGCAGGAGACGTTCCGGAGGTTGTGCGTCCGGGCGCGGACGATCCGGAGGGAGGGGCGGGGCACGGCGGGGTTTTAGCACCGCTTAAGATGGGCGCCCATGGCGGGCGCGGCCTTCACCCTTCGCGACGCGGCGCCGGCGGACGTGCCGGCGATCGTCGGCCTCATCCGGGACCTCGCCGCCTACGAGAGGCCCCCGAACGAGTGCCGCGTCGAGGAGGCGCTCCTCCGCGAGCACCTCTTCGGAGAGCGGCGGTTCGTCGAGGCGATCGTGGCCGAGCGCGAGGGCGCCGTCGCCGGCTTCGCGCTCTTCTTCCACAACTACTCCACGTGGCTGACGCGGCCCGGCCTCTACCTCGAGGACCTCTACGTTAAGGAGGCGCTCCGCGGCCTCGGCATCGGGAAGGCCCTCCTCCGCCGCCTCGCGGAGATCGCCGTCTCGCGCGGGTGCGGCCGGATGGAGTGGTCCGTCCTGACCTGGAACGAGCCCGCCATCGGCTTCTACCGGAGCCTCGGCGCCGTCCCCATGGACGAGTGGCGCGTCTACCGCCTCTCGGGGGAGGCCCTGCGCGCCCTCGGCGACGGGCGCTCGTGAGGGGGCTCGCGGGGCGCGCCGGCCGCGCGGGAGGGCATAATAGGGGTTCGGTCCCCCGTCCGGGTGTGAAGACGTGACCATGCGCCGAACGCCCTCCGGCATCTACCCGGCCACGCGCGAAGGCCGCCGGCCGGCCTCCGGCGTGATGGCCAAGAGGACCCTCTCCTCGATCCTGGCGACCTCGCCCGACCCCACCGCGCTCTTCGACGACGTCGGCCGCGTCCTCTCCCTGAACGACGCCGCCCTCGCGGCCGGGGCCCCGGCTCCGGCGGACGGCGAGCTGGCGATGGAGCGCTTCCTCCCGTTCTGGAGCGAGCCGGAAGGGCTGGCGCGCCTCCTCGAGGGGGCCGCCCGGCCCGACGGGATCCGCAACCTCGAGGTGGTCGCCTCCGGGCACGGCCTCGTCCCCGACCGCATGTTCTGGGTCTCCACCCGGCCCTGTCCCGACGCGGGGAACGGCTGCTTCGTGGCGGTGGCCCGCGAGGTGACGGAGAAGAGCACGGAGTACGAGCGGCTCAAGAAGCTCTACAACGAGCTGGCCGAGCACATGAGCCGGGACGGCCTCACCGGCTTCCTGAACCGGGAGAACTTCCGCTTCGTCCTCGACCGGGAGATCGCGGAGGCCGACCGGGCCGGCACGCCGCTCGCCCTCGTCTACGTCGGCCTCGACCGCTTCAAGTCCCTGAACGACACGCACGGCCTCGCGGCCGGGGACGAGTACCTCCGCGTCCTCGGCGAGTCGCTCCGGGGCGCCGTCCTCCAGGCCGACCTCCTCGCGCGCGTCGGGGGCGACGAGGTCGCGATCCTCCTCCCGGAGACCGGTCCGGGCGACGCCATGAGCCGGGCCGAGGCGCTCCTCGAGCTGATCGCCGCCCTCGCGCCGGTCTGGGAGGGGAACGCGATGAGCCTCACGGCGAGCGCCGGCGTCGCGATCTACCCGGACCACGCCGGCGGGGCGGCCGACCTCGTCCGGGCCGCCGACCTCGCCATGCACCAGGCCAAGCGGCGCGGGGGCGCGCGCGTCCTGATGCACGACCCCGACGACCGCGAGCGCCACCGGATCTCGGGCCTCCGGGAGCAGGCCAACCGGATCCGGGCGGCGCTCGCCGAGCAGCGCTTCGTCCCGGTCTTCCAGCCGGTGGCCGACATCGCGACGGGCCGGATCGTGGCCGTCGAGACGCTCGCCCGCCTGAAGGAGCCGAGCGGCCACCTGACGACGCCGGCCTCGTTCCTCGACGCCGCGGAGCGGTTCGGCTTCGTCACCCAGATGGACCGGCTCGTCATCGCGGCCGCCTTCGAGCGGCTCGCCTCGTCCAAGAACAAGACCGTCCCGAACCTCGAGATGGCGCTGAACCTCTCCGGCCTCGACTTCGAGGACGACTCGCTCGTGGCCGACATCTCGCGCATCGCCCGGGCCAAGGGGATCCGCCCCGAGCGCGTCACGTTCGAGATCACCGAGACGGCCGTCCTCCGGGACCTCGCCCGCGTCCAGCACTTCACCCGCGCGCTGACGGCCGAGGGCTTCCGCTTCGCCCTCGACGACTTCGGCGTCGGCTTCTCGTCGTTCCGCTACCTTCGCGAGCTCCCCGTCTCGACCCTGAAGCTGGACATGAGCTACATCCAGAACCTCGCCCGGCAGCCCGAGAACCGGGTCTTCGTCCGCGGGATCACGGAGATCTGCCGCGGGCTGGGCGTGAAGACCGTGGCCGAGGGCGTCGAGTCGCGGGAGATCCTCGAGATCGTCGGCTCGCTCGGGGTCGACCGGGCGCAGGGGCACCACATCGGCCACCCGGTCCCGGACCTCCCCGCGCCGAACCCCGACGACACCCTCCGCCGTACCCGGGCCTGACCGGTCCGGCGGCCCGTTCGGCGATGATCACCCCGGTGGAGACGCCGCGAAGCAGCCCGGCCCTCGTGGCGCACCTCGCGGCGGCCGTCTCGGCGCAGCGCGCGCGGATCGAGGAGGTCCTCGCCCGCGCCGAACGCCTCGACGACGAGCGGGTGCTCCACGACCTTCGCGTGGCCCTCCGCCGGACGGCGTCGGTCGCGAAGCTGACGCGGGGCTTCCCCGCCGCCGGGTCGGGCGACCCCCTCCGGCGGACGGCCCGCGAGCTCCGCCGGTTCCTCTCGCCGCACCGGACGCTCGAGGTCTCCGTGGCCCGCCTCGAGACGCGCTTCCGCCGCGACCCGGCCCGCCACGCCGTCGCGCTGAAGCTGGCGAAACGGATCGCTCCCGCTCCCGGCGACGCCGCCCCGGCCTCGCGGGACGGGCACCTCCTCCTGATGGCCCTTCGCGCCGCGTTCTCGATCCGCGACGCCGAGCTGGCCCGCTTCAGCCGGCCGTTCGCCGCGGTCCTGCCGACCCGGACCGACGAGCGCCTCGCGCGCACCGTCCGCCGCCGCCTCCGAAAGCGGCGGAAGAGCCTGCTCGCGGCCGGCGTCCCGGAGCGCGACACGCTCCACGCCCTCCGGATCGCGGCCAAGGACCTCCGCTACGGCCTCGAGTTCGTCCGCGATCTCGTGCCGGGCGTCCCCGGGCTCCTGAAGGAATTCCAGCGGTTCCAGGACGTCGCGGGCGACGCGCACGACCGGATCGAGCTGATCCACGTCGTCGGCGAGGCGGCCGCCGCGGGCCCGCCGGCTCTCCGGCGCGGGGCGAGGACGCTCGTCGTCCCGCTCGAGCGCGACGCCGCCCTCGCGCTCCGACGGGCGCAGGCCGCCGCCGGGACGCTCCTCCGCCGCCTCTCTCAGAGCGGGATCGAGTGGACGTGACCTCCGGGGGCGTCCGGCGGCTCGTGATCGCCCGGGTCCCCGAGGACCGGGCCCGCGACGCCCTGGCCGCGGCGGCCCGCGTTCCGCTCCTCGAGGTGGGCGGAGGAGGCCCCGCCGCTCCGGAGACCACCGTGGCCTTCGTCGCGTCGGAGGTCGCCCTGCACGTCCTCTTCGAAGCCGCCGCCGAGCCGCCGCTCCGCGTCGCGGCCGGGGGCGGCGGGCCCGTCTACGAGGACGAGTGCGTTGAGCTCTTCGTCGCGCGGGCCGGGGACCCTGCCGCCTACCGGGAGATCGTCGTCAACCCGGCGGGCGCCCGGTACGGCGCCGAGGTCCGGAATCCCGACGACAGCCGGGCCACCTGGACCCTCCTCCCCGGCCGGCTCCCGGAGGGGCTCTCGGTCGCCGTGACCGGAGAGCCCGCCGGAGCGCCTCCCGGGACCTTCCGCCGCTGGAGCTGCCGCCTCGCCGTGCCGTGGAGCTCCCTCTCCCCCGGCGGCCGCCCGCCGGCGCCGGGAGAGATCCGCCGCCTGAACGCCTACCGGATCGCCCGCGGCGCCACCGCCTCCTTCCAGGCCCTCTCGCCGACTCTTCGGGCCGCCCCGCCCGATTTCCACGTTCCGTCCCGCTTCGCGGAGGCCGTCTTCTCCGCTTAACACCCTCTTCACGCATTCCTGATAGTCTCTAGATGAGAATGGTTCGCAGGGTTCGGGCTTCCGTCCCGCCGCCCGAGACCCCCCCCGGTCCGGCGGCCTCCGACCTCGAGCTCCTCGAGAGGATCCGGGGCGGGGACGCGTCCGCCCTCGAGGCGCTCCACGCCCGCTACGCCTCCCCGGTCTATTCCCTCGTCTGGAAGGTCCTCCAGAACGCCGAGGAGGCGGAGGACGTGGCGCTCGACGTCTTCTGGCAGGTCTGGCGGCAGGCGGACCGCTACGACCCCTCCCGCGGCGCGCCGCCCGCCTGGATCTTCACCCTCGCCCGCTCGCGCGCCATCGACCGGCTGCGTGCCCGGCACCGCCGGGAGGACCGGACGATCTCGTTCGACGACCCGGAGATGAACCTCGACCCCCTCGACGAGAAGGCCTCGCCCGACCAGGTCGCCTCGTTCCGCCAGACCCGCGACGCGGTACGGGAGGCGATGGAGTCGCTCTCCCCCGTCCAGCGCGAGGCCGTCGAGCTCGCCTTCTTCCAGGGGCTCACGCACGTGGAGATCGCCGAGAAGCTCCGCCAGCCCCTCGGGACGATCAAGACGCGCATCCGGCAGGGCCTCATCCGCCTCAAGAACCGGCTTGACTGAAGCGACGCGGGGCCGCGCGCTCCTTCGCTGGTACCGCTCCGCGGGCCGCGACCTCCCGTGGCGGAGGACGAAGGACCCGTGGGCGATCTGGGTCTCGGAGGTCATGCTCCAGCAGACGACCGTCGCCACGGCAACGCCGCGCTGGAAGCGGTTCCTCGCCCGCTTCCCCGACGTCGAGGCGCTCGCGGGGGCCGCCGAGCGCGACGTCCTCGCCGAGTGGGCGGGCCTCGGCTACTACGCCCGTGCCCGGAACCTCCGGAAGGCGGCGCAGGCCGTCGCCCGGGCCGGCGCGTTCCCGCGGACGCTCGACGGGTGGCGCGCCCTGCCCGGCGTCGGCCCCTACACGGCGGCCGCCGTCGCGTCGATCTGCTTCCGGGTCCCGGCCGCGGTCGTGGACGGGAACGCGGCGCGCGTCCTCGCCCGCCTCCACGCCCTCC
>DAOMFB010000163.1:0-6812 GCA_035429585.1 Thermoanaerobaculia bacterium | reverse complement strand
CGGGGGCGGCGCCTCGGCGCGGGCCTCCGGCACGCGCTCGATCGTCAGGACCGGCGTCGATCCCGCGAAGATCCCCTTCACCGCGAAGACCGTGACGGAAGGGTTCTCGTAGACGGGAGACAGGAGGTCGCTCCACTCGCGGAAGCGGGCGAGGTTGCCGCCGGCGTGGGTCTTCTGCTCGAGCGGCCCGACGTACAGGAGCGCCACCCGGTAGCGGCGAAGGATCTCCTCCAGCTTCGCGCGGTCGGCCGTCCGGTAGATCGTCTCCACGTCCGCCTTCCGCCGCTCCACCTCGGCGCGCGAATGGCTCCGCTGCTGGACGTGGTAGTCCCAGCCGATGACGGTCGGCAGGCCGGTGTTCATCGAGACCCGGCCGAACTCCCCGTAGGAGGGCCCCCACGCCTCGCAGAGGACCGGGATGCCGGGGACGGTCCGGTTCAGCCACTCGTACGCGGCCTTCTCCGCCGGGTTGAAGCGGTCGAGGTAGGCCGTGCCGTCGAGCGTTCCGCGCGGGCCGTTCACGCGGTTGACCGAGACGGCGCCGACCGTCGCGGCGACGGAGGTGACGGCGGAGAGAAGGGCGGTGGCCGCGAAGACGGCGCGCCGGAAGCGGCGTCCGGGGCCCGCCTCGCCGGAGAAGAGCCGCGCCAGGATCGCGCCGCCGGCGATGGAGAGGAGGAACCACGTCTCCAGGTAGAACTTGAAGAGCGTGTTCATCCGGTCCCAGACGAAGACCGTCTCGCAGCCGGCCCAGACCGCGAAGCAGAAAGCCGCGAGGCCGAGCGGGAGGCGGTCCTCGGGGAGGGTTCCCCGGCGGAGGGCGAGGACGAGCGCGAAGACGAAGAGGGCCAGCGCGAACGTCCGGACGGGTGCGGCCGCCTCCGAGCCGGCGCGCCACGCGAGCGCCGCGGCGACGACGAGGAAGAGGAGGGCGAAGAGGCGCCGCTGCCCGCGCGTCAGCCGCTCGGCCCCGGAGCGGGCCAGGATCGAGGAGCGGAGGGCCGCGAAGAGGAACGGCAGGAGGACCGCGAGGAAGAGCCCCCAGAGCTCGAGGAAGGCCAGCGGCCGCGCGTAGGGCCCGACCTCGAGGCCCCAGTTCCTCGGGGGCGGGGTGAAGTGGGCCCAGAACGGGCGGTAGAGGAGCCAGGCGACCGCGAGGACCGCCCCCGCCGGGAGGACGACCCGCGTCGCGAGGCGGGCGAGCTTGCGGCCGGCTCCCGAGTCCCGCTCGGCCCACCACCACGAAAGGAGCAGGAGGAAGCCGAGGATGCCGACGTAGGTCGGGATGCTCCACCCGTTCGTCACCTGGATCGCGCCGAGGAGGAGGCCGCCGAGGAGGACCAGCGCGGCGCGCCCGGCGCGCGAGGGAAGCTCGGCGCCGCGCGTCAGGCCGAGGAGCAGGAGCGCCACGAACCCCGCGGTGAAGGGCATGACGAGGGCGTGGGCGTGGAGGTCGGCGAAGAGGAAGGTCCAGAGGGGGTACTCGTTGATCGTGTTCGGGACGACCCGCGAGCTGTCCCAGAAGACCTCCCACAAGCCGGCGCGGCGGTGCCGGAGGAGGAAGAGCCCCGAGAGGTTCCCGGCGAAGAGGCCGAGCGCGACGGTCCAGAGGCCGGCCCGCATGCCGCCGAGGAAGGTCCCCGCGGCGTAGAGGGCGGCGGCCGCGAGGCCCGCGGCGAGGGCGATGCCGGCGTTGAACATCACGGCGGGCGCCACGTCGAGCGCCTTGCCGACCGCGGCGACGAGGTAGTGGCCGAAGTAGGTGTACGAGAGGGGCGCGCCGGAGAGCCACGGCTCCGGGGGCGGCAGGTACGCCGACCGGTAGAGCGCGTTCAGGAACGAGAAGTCCATCGGCTTCTCGCCCCAGTAGATCTCGGGGTTCAGGGCCCGGAGGAAGAGGAAGAAGAAGAACGCGGCGGCAAAGAGCGCATCCGTCCGGCGGAGATCCTCGGGCCAGTCGAGTGCGCGGCGCTTCCGGAGGAGGGCCCCCGCGACCACGAGCGCGAGCGCCGTGCCGAGGAGGACGGGGCGCTCGAACCGGACGGCGCCGAGCGAGACGAGGAGCCACGGGACGAACGCGAAGAGGAGGACGCCCGCCACCTTGGAGAGGGCGTAGAGACCCGGGCGGGGGCCGAGGGCGGCGGCGAGGAGAGCCCACGCGGCCAGGCCGAGCGCCTCGGCGAGGAGGAGGACGAGGAGCGTCGCGAGGACGCCGCTCCGGACGGCGCCGAGGCCCGCCTCGGCCTCCGGGCCGGCGGTGGCCGGGGCGGCGGGGGCAGCCCGGGCATCGGCGCGCGCCAGGAGGAGATCGTTCCGCGAGAGGGAGCGCGAGGGGAGCGACGTCAGGATCTTCCGCTCGAGGGTCTCGGCGGGAAGGCGGCCGCGGTTCTCGAAGAAGAGGACCTTCGGGTGGTCGTAGACGGAGAACGACTCGTCGGCCAGCTCGTCGGGGAAGGAGACTCCCGGGAGGGCGGGGCGCGACGTGACGTCCTTCGCGAGGACGAAGCCGAGGTCCCCGGAGAAGAGGAGCCGGAGGTAGTTGTTCGTCAGCGGGAACTTCTTCGGCGCGCGCGTGACGGCGCCGTAGATCCGCTTCGTCGGGAAGACCACGACGTCGGCCGAGGCCAGCTCGCGGGAGAGCGCGGCGATCTTGGCGGGGGAGTCCTCCTCGTAGTACCCGAAGTCGACGACGCGGTAGCGGTCCGGCGAGAGCCCGGGGAGCGGGAGCGGGAAGCCCTCGTCCCAGTGCTGCGAGAGGAGCTTCTTCCCCGCGGGGACGTTCTCGTAGAACCAGCGCGAGGCGGCCACGGGGGTGAAGGGGCGCGCGTAGATGGAGAGGAAGGCGAGCGCCCAGAGGGCCGTTCCCGCCACGACGATCCCGCGGACGAGCCGGCCGCGCCGTCCCCGCTCCGCCAAGGCCGTGAGGGCCGTGGCGGCCCAGAGGGCGAGGAACGGGTAGATCGGGAGGAGGTAGCGCGGGAACTTCACCTCGAACGAGGCCGTGACGAGGAAATAGGGGACGACCCAGGCGAGGGCGACGATCTCGAACGGGGACCACCGGCGGAAGCGGCGGGCGAGCCGCACGGCGCCCCAGAGGGCCGCCAGGCCGAGGAACGGCCCGAGCCCCCAGAGGACGAGCTCCTTCAGCTCGTAGAAGACCTTCACCGTTCCGATGTACTGGTTCGTGTAGGGAAGGGTCCCGGCCGAGCGGACCATCCGGCTCTGCTCGAGCACGTCGTGCGAGAAGCGGGCGAAGTCGAGGAATGCGTAGGGCTGCGCGAGGGCGAAGGCGGCGAGCCCCGTCGCGGCCGCGGCGCCGAACAGGACGGCCGCCTTGTAGGGCTCCCGCTCGGCACGCCAGCGGAGGAAGACCGCCGCCGCGACGGGGAGGAGGAGGGGCGCGGCGCTCACCTTCGTCGCCAGGGCGAGGCCGGCCACGAAGGCGCCGGCGAGGAGGTGCTTCGCGCGGCCCTCCTCCGCGTGGCGCCCCAGGAGGACGAGGGCCAAAAGGACGAGGAAGGTCAGCGCGATGTCGTTCGCCGCGAAGTGCGAGGCCTGGATGTGGAGGACGGAGAGCGAAAGGAGGAGCCCGGCGAGGAGCCCGGCCGCCTCCCCGTACCGGCGGCGGACGGCCAGGGCGAGGAGGAGGACGGCTGCGGCGCCCCAGAGGGCCGAGAGGACGCGCCCCACGAGGATCGCCCCGTCGTACGACCGGAACCAGGGGTTCACGAGGGAGAGCGGCGCGGTGACCGCCTTCGTGACGTAGAAGGGGAACGAGCCGTAGGCGAAGAACTCGGGGTTGAGCTTCAGCGGCTGGAAGGAGAGCCGGAGGACGGCGTTGGCGATGGCCCGCTCGTCCGGGTGGAAGTAGTGACGCTCGTCGAAATCGATGCCGAAGAGGCGCACGGCGATCGCCAGGGCGAGGATCGCGAGGAGCGCGCGGCGCCGCATCGTCCGACAAAGATACATCGCCGCCGAGCGGACCCGCTCCGGCCGGTCTTTTAAGATAGGCGGATGTCTCCCTTAGCCCGCCGGGCCGGTTGGGCCGTGAACGCCGCGCTCGCCGCCGGATCCCTTCTCGCCGGGCTCGCCGTCTGCGAGGTGGCAGCCCGGATCCTCCTGCCGCCGGCGCCCAAGGTGAAGATCGAGAAGGTCGAGAAGCCGGACTGGGCGCAGTTCGCGCCGCAGCAGACGACGGAGGAGAAGTCGATCAACTCGGTGATCCTCTTCGGCGGCAACCGCGGCGTCCGGCTCCGGCCGAACACGGTGGGCCACATCCGGCAGCACTCCCTGAGCGGTCAGGACGTCGTCATCCGCGTCAACTCCATCGGGCTCCGGTACGACGAGCTGGGGCCGAAGGCGCCGGACGAGTTCCGTGTCCTCGTCCTCGGCGACTCCATCACCTTCGGCGACTTCCTCTCCGAGGAGGAGACGTGGACCCGCCGGATGGAGGCGCTGACGAAGGGGCGGGCGAAGAAGGTCCGCTTCCTGAACGCCGGCCTTCCCGGCGCCGGGACGCTCGAGGAGTTCTGGCTCTTCCAGGAGATCAAGGGCGTCGTGAAGCCCGATCTCGTCCTCGTCGGCATGTACCTGAACGACGCCCAGAACGCGAGCCTCTTCTACGTGAAGAGCCTCGGCCCGCCCTGGAACCGAAGCCGGTTCCTCACCTGGGTCGTGGCCCGCTTCCAGCTCCTCGAGAAGGGCTGGTTCAAGAACTCCCGCCCGGGGGCGATCGACCCGGCGTGGCGCGAGAGCTTCGCGGCCGGCCGGAAGCTCCAGTCCGGGGAGATGTTCTCGACCCGGGACGGCTTCGACTTCGAGATCTACAACGCGTACATGGACTTCGGCCTCGGGTGGAACCCGAAGGCGTGGGCCGAGATCGAGCGGATCCTCGAGTCGCTCTCGGGAGCCGTCCGTGCGGAAGGGGCGAAGGTCGCGGTCTGCCTCTTCCCGGTCCACATCCAGATCCTCGGCACCGTGGAGGATTTCCGGCCGCAGGAGAGCGCCCGGGCCATGTGCGCCCGCCTCGGCGTGCCGTTCTTCGACCCCCTCCCGGCCCTCCGCGCCGACGAGGCCGAGCGCCACCGGAAGCTCCTCTACGACCATTGCCACTACACGGCCGACGGCTACGAGCTGCTGGCGCGGAAGACCGTGGCGTGGCTCGACGCGGAGAAGCTGATTCCGCCGCCATGACCGCCCCCGACGTGCCGGCGCCGCCGCCGTCCGGGATCCGGCGGGCGCTCCCGGCCGCCTTCGCGCTCGTCTCCCTCCTTCTCGCCGGCGGCGGCGAGGCCGTGATCCGGTCCGGAAACGCCTCGGGCCTCGGCCTCGCGCTCTACCTGGCCGCGATCACGCTCTTCGCCTGGAAGGCCTGGCCTCCCCTCGCCGCCGCGGCCGCGGCGCCGGCGCCGCCGGCGACCCGCCGCTCCCTCCGCCTCGCCCTCCTCCTCGGGGGGGTGCTCGGCGCGGCGCTCCTCACGGGGGTGGAGCTGAAGCTCCTCGGGCGGGGCGATCTGAAGGGGGCCGAGACGCCCTGGGCGGCCGCCCTGCTCCTCCTCCTCCTCGCGGCGGCCGCCTCGGGTCCGGTGACCGCCTTTGCGCCGCGCTGGGAGCTTCCGCCGCTGACCGGCCGGCTCCGGAAGGGACTCTTCGCGGCCGCCGTCGTCGGGATCCTCGCGCTCGCCGCGGCGACGCGCCTCCCGGCGCTCGACCGGATCCCGTACGGCATCAACGCCGACGAGGGCGACCAGGCCCTCGTGGCGATCCAGCTCCTCCGGGGGACGCGGGAAGAGAACCTCTTCGGCGTCGGCTGGTACCACATCGGCATGATGTATTTCCGGTCGCTCGCGGCCGTGATGCAGTACTCGGGCATCTCGGTCGGCGGCGCCCGCGTCTTCGGCGCCCTCTGCGGTATCGCCACCGTGGCGATCGTCCTCGTCCTCGGGATCCGGAACTTCGGCCGGCGCGCCGGGCTGCTCGCCGGAACGCTGGCCGCGACGATCGGCCCGGCCCTCCAGTTCTCACGCGAGACGACCTGTGCGGGGCCGACGATCACCCTCTGGACGGCCGCCGCGGCGTTCTTCCTCGAGGCGGCCCGGACCGGGAGGGCCTGGGCCTGGGCCCTCGCGTGCGCGACTGGCGGCGTCTCGATCTACTTCTATCCGACCGGGCGTCTCTGGGGCGTCGTGGGGGCGCTCTTCACCCTCGGCTTCGTCGCGCGGGGCCCGCGGGGGAGGCGCGGACGGCTGGTGGCCGGGACGGCGCTCGCGGCCGCCGCGGCGTTCGTCGTCATGACGCCGTTCCTGCAGATGGTCGCCGTCAACCCGGACCTCCTCGTCGTCCGCGCCCGCGAGACGAGCATCTTCGTGAAGCGGAATCCGCTCCGCCTCGGCTACTACGACCCGTCCTGGTCGACGGCGAAGCTCGTCGCCGTCCAGCTCGAGCGCTCCGTCGGGATCCTCAACCGCTACCCGGACGGCAACTTCTTCTGGCCGACCCGGAAGCCGATCCTCCCCCCCGCGCTCGCCGCGCTCACCCTGCTCGGCCTCGGCGCGAGCCTGCTGAAGGTCCGCGACGTCCGGTTCCTCCTCCTCTCGGCCTGGTTCTGGGTCGGCTTCGTCGGCGTCGTCGTGACCGTCGAGACGCCGAACCTTCACCGGATGGCCACGGCGGTCCCGGTCCTCGCGCTCTTCGCGGGGCTCGTCCTCGACGACGTGGCGCGGCGGGCCGGAGACCTCGCGGCGGGGAGCTCGCCCCGCCTCCGGCGGCGGGTCGCCGGCGCCGCGGCCGGCCTCGCGGGGCTCGTCGCGGCG
>DAOMFB010000162.1:0-6825 GCA_035429585.1 Thermoanaerobaculia bacterium | reverse complement strand
CCCCGGCGACCCGGTGCCTCATCCACAAGGTCCGGCACCTCGTCGAGGTCGTCGACGAGCCGGCAGCGGGAGCGAACTGACATGGCGCACGGACTCCACACGATCGGACCCCGGAAGGGGGCGACCTCCTCGCGCAAGCGCGTCGGGCGGGGGCCCGGATCGGGCCTCGGCAAGACGTCGGGGAAGGGCCACAAGGGACAGAACTCCCGCTCCGGCTATTCCCACCTCCGCGGGCACGAGGGCGGCCAGATGCCGCTCCACCGCCGGATCCCGAAGCGGGGCTTCACCAACATCTTCCGGACGGACTGGGTGACCGTCACGCTGGCGCAGCTCGAGGCGCGGTTCGCGGCGGGCACGGCCGTGACGCCCGAGAGCCTCCGCGCCGCCGGGGCGGTCAAGCGGACGGGCGACGGCCTGAAGGTCCTCGGGACGGGCGAGCTGAAGAAGGCGCTGACGGTCTCGGCCCACAAGTTCACCGAGGGAGCCCGGAAGAAGATCGAGGCCGCGGGCGGCCGGTGCGAGGTCCTTCCGGCGTGAACATCTTCGACTCCATCCGGAACGTCTTCGCGATCCCGGACCTGCGCAAGCGGGTTCTGTTCACGTTCGCGCTCCTGGGGGTCTACCGGATCGGTTCGCACCTGCCGACGCCCGGGCTCGACGCCGCGGCTCTCGAGGAGTTCTTCAAGTCCCAGGCGGGCGGCCTCCTCGGCTTCCTCGACATCTTCTCGGGCGGTGCGCTGCGCCGGCTCTCCGTGTTCGCCCTCGGCATCACGCCGTACATCACCGCGTCGATCATCCTGCAGCTCCTCACGGTCGTCTGGCCCTACCTCGAGAAGCTCTCGAAGGAAGGCGAGATGGGCCGCCGGAAGATCACGCAGTACACGCGCTACGGCACCGTCGTCCTGTCGATCGTCCAGGGGGCCGGCATCGCGCTCTGGCTCTGGTCGCAGACGACGCCCACCGGCCGGCACCTCGCCCTGCGCGATCCCTCGTCCGACATCGGGAAGCTCCCGTTCGTCCTGATGGCGATCCTGACCCTGACGACGGGAACCGCCTTCGTCATGTGGCTCGGCGAACAGATCACGGAGCGCGGCATCGGGAACGGCATCTCGCTCATCATCTTCGCGGGCATCGTGGCGGGCCTGCCGTCGGCCACGTTCGGGTTCTTCCAGCAGGTGCAGCGCGGCCAGATGTCCCTCTTCACGGCGCTCTTCCTGCTCCTCTTCATGATCGCGGTCGTGGCCGCGATCGTCTTCGTGGAGCGGGCCCAGCGGCGCATCCCGGTCCAGTACGCGAAGCGGGTCGTCGGGCGGCGCGTCTACGGGGGGCAGAACACCTACCTCCCGCTCCGCGTCAACACCGGCGGCGTCATCCCGATCATCTTCGCCGTCTCGATCATCCAGTTCCCGCAGTACATCGCGTCGGCCTTCAAGAGCGACGTGATGAAGAAGATCGCCGACCAGCTCTCGATGGGGCAGCCGCTCTACAACTTCTTCTACGCGGCCGGCATCGTCTTCTTCTGCTACTTCTACATCTCGATCATCTTCAACCCGAACGACACCGCCGAGAACATGCGGAAGTACGGCGGGTTCATCCCGGGCATCCGGCCCGGGAAGGCGACCTCGGAGTACATCGACAGCGTCCTGACCCGGATCACGCTCGTCGGCGCGCTCTACCTCGTCGTCGTGGCGCTGATCCCGGAGTTCCTGCTGATGGGCTTCAAGGTCCAGAGCGTCCCGGGCATCGGGCCGTGGCTCGACGCGCACCTCCCGGCGTTCGTCACCCAGGGCCTCGGCGTGCCGTTCTACTTCGGCGGCACGTCGCTCCTGATCGTGGTCGGCGTCGCGATGGACACGGTCCAGCAGATCGAGTCGCAGCTCGTGATGCGGAACTACGACGGCTTCCTGAAGAAGGGCCGCATCCGCGGGCGCCGGGGGTAGTGCCGATGGCCATCTACGTCGTCTTCTTCGGACCTCCCGGGTCGGGCAAGGGCACGCAGGCGTCGCGCCTCGCAGCCCATCTCTCGATCCCGCAGATCTCCACGGGAGACCTCCTCCGGTCGCACGTGGCCCGGGGGACGGACCTGGGGAAGATCGCGAAGCCGATCATGGAGTCGGGCGCCCTGGTGCCGGACGACCTCGTCACGGCGATGCTGAAGGCGCGCCTCGCCGAACCCGACGCGGCCGGCGGCGCGCTCTTCGACGGCTACCCGCGGACCGTGCCCCAGGCGGCGGCCCTCGACGGCATCCTGGCGGAGCGCGGGGGGACGGTGGGCGCCGTGCTCTTCATCGACGTGCCGGACGCCCCGATCGTGGACCGGCTGGTCAAGCGGGCGCAGCTCGAGGGACGGGCCGACGACACGCCGGAGACGATCCGGGAGCGGCTCCGCGTCTACCGCGAGAAGACCGCGCCGCTGGCCGACCGCTACCGGGCGGCCGGGGTTCTCGTGACGATCGACGGGCACCGGGAGATCGAGACGGTCTTCGCCGACGTCCGGAACGCCGCGGAGGCGGCCCGGAAGGGCGCTCGATGATCACCTGCAAGGGGAAGGCGGAGATCCTGAAGATGGAGCGCGCCACGCGCATCGTCCAGGAGGTCCTCGCCGAGTGCATGGCCGCGTGCCGGCCCGGCGCGACGACGGAGGAGATCGACCGGATCGCCGACGCCGGAATCCGCGGCCGGGGCGCGAAGCCCGCCTTCCTCGGGTACCGGGGGTACCCGAAGTCCATCTGCGTCTCGATCAACGAAGAGGTCGTCCACGGCATCCCGTCGGCGAAGCGCGTCCTCAAGGCGGGCGACATCGTCGGGCTCGACCTCGGCGCCATCGTGGACGGCTACTACGGCGACGCGGCCCGCACGGCGATCCTCGAGCCCGTTCCGGACGCGGTCCGGCAGCTCGTCCTCGCCACGCACGAGGCGCTCCTGGCGGGAATCGGCGCCATCCGGGTCGGCGGAAAGGTCGGCGACATCGGCGCGGCCGTCGAGTCCGTGGCGAAGCGCCAGGGGTACGGCGTCGTCCGCGAGTTCGTCGGGCACGGCATCGGGACGTCGCTCCACGAGGAGCCGCAGGTGCCGAACTACGGGCCCGCCGGACGGCGGGAGACGATCCGGGAAGGGATGACGCTGGCCATCGAGCCGATGTTCAACCTCGGAGGGGCGAAGGTCGTCGTCGACGGCGACGGCTGGACGGTCCGCGCGGCCGACGGAAAGCCCTCCGCGCACTTCGAGCACACCGTGGTGGCGACGGGCGACGGGCCCGTCGTCCTCGGGTTCGGGCGTTACGCCGAGGACCGGACGCTCCCCGGGGCGCCGTCCGCCGACGAGTATCCGGAAGCGGCCGGCAGCGGCCTGACCGCGAACGTGGCCTAGGGAAGACGGGAAGGGGACATGTCCAAGGAAGACGCCATCGAAGTCACCGCCACCGTCGTCGAGCCGCTGCCGAACGCGATGTTCCGCGTGCAGCTCGAGAACAAGCCGGATCACCAGGTGCTGGCCCACATCTCGGGAAAGATGCGCAAGCACTTCATCCGCATCCTCCCCGGCGACAAGGTCCTGGTCGAGCTCTCCCCGTACGATCTGACCCGGGGCCGGATCATCTACCGGTACAAGTAAGAGGAGTCCCATCCGTGAAAGTGAGAACGTCCGTCAAGAAGATCTGCACCAAGTGCAAGGTGATCCGCCGCGCGGGCGTCGTGCGCGTCATCTGCCAGAACCCGAAGCACAAGCAGCGCCAGGGCTGAGAGGAACCGAGAAATGGCTCGAATCGCCGGCATCGACCTGCCCCCGAACAAGCGCGTGGAGATCGGCCTGACCTACATCTTCGGGATCGGGCGCCCGACCTCGAACAAGGTCCTCGCGACGGCCCGGGTGAACCCCGACACGCGCGTGAAGGACCTGTCCGAGGACGAGGTCTCGCGCATCCGCAAGGTGATCCAGGACGACGTGAGCGTCGAAGGCGACCTCCGGAAGGAGATCGCCCAGGACATCAAGCGGCTCATGGAGATCGGCTGCTACCGCGGCCTCCGGCACCGCCGGGGGCTCCCGGTTCGCGGCCAGCGGACGCACACCAACGCCCGGACGAGAAAGGGCCCGCGGAAGGGCGCGATCGCCGGCAAGAAGAAGGCCACGAAGAAGTAAGGGGAGATCATAAGAATGGCCACCGCGACCGAAGGCGCCAAGACCGCCGCGAAGGGCAAGAAGAAGGGCCCGAAGAAGGAAAAGAAGAACATCCCGCACGCCATGGCGACCGTGCAGGCGTCCTTCAACAACACGATCATCTCGATCACGGACGCCCAGGGCAACGTCATCTCCTGGTCGTCGGCGGGCCGGATCGGGTTCAAGGGCTCCCGGAAGGGGACGCCGTTCGCCGCGCAGCTCGCCGCCGGCAACGCGGCGCAGCTCGCGCAGGAACACGGCGTGCGCTCGCTCGAGGTCCGCGTGAACGGGCCCGGCGCCGGGCGTGAGAGCGCCATCCGCGCCCTCGCCGCGGCGGGCATCGACATCCGCTCCATCAAGGACGTCACGCCCATCCCGCACAACGGCTGCCGGCCGCGCAAGAGGAGAAGGGTCTAATGGCTCGCTACCGTCAGTCCGTCTGCCGGCTCTGCCGGCGCGAAGCGATGAAGCTGTTCCTCAAGGGGGACCGCTGCTTCACGAACAAGTGCGCGATCGAACGCCGGAACTTCCCGCCCGGACAGCACGGGAAGCGGCGCTCCAAGATCCTCGGCTACGGCATCCAGCTGCGCGAGAAGCAGAAGGTCAAGCGGTTCTACGGCATCCTCGAGGAGCAGTTCCGCCTCACCTTCCAGCGGGCCGAGCGGATGCGGGGCGTGACCGGCGAGAACCTCCTCTCGCTGCTCGAGCGCCGCCTGGACAACGTCGTCCACCGGCTCGGCTTCGCCGCGTCGCGGACGCAGGCCCGCCAGCTCGTCCGGCACGGCCACGTCCGGGTGAACGGCCGCAAGGTGAACGTCCCGAGCTTCGTGGTGGGCGCCGGCGCCGTCGTCTCCGTCAAGGAGAAGAGCCGGAAGAACCCGCTGATCGCCGGCGCGGTCGAGACGGCCAAGGGACGGGGCATCCCCGCCTGGCTCGAGCTGAACGCGGCCGAGTTCGAGGGGAAGGTCATCGCGCTGCCGAAGCGCGAGGACGTCGCGTTGCCCGTCAACGAGAAGCTGATCGTCGAGCTCTATTCCAAGTAAGGGGAACCCGGCCTCGGGTTCCCCCTCTGACCCCCTCCGCGGCGGAGAGAGCCGGGAGGGTTTGACAACGTGGCCAACGGGCTCTCGCGCGCCGCTCAGCGGGTAAGTCGCAGGGCCGGGAGAAGAAGACCATGATGTGGAAGAACTTCCAGCGTCCGAACCGCCTCGACGTCGAGGAGGAGAAGGGCAACTACGGCCGCTACACGGCCCAGCCGCTCGAGCGCGGCTGGGGGACGACGGTCGGCAACGCGCTCCGGCGCGTCCTCCTCTCCTCCATCGAGGGGGCGGCCATCACCGCCGTGAAGATCGAAGGGGTCGAGCACGAGTTCACCGCGGTGCCGGGCGTCGTCGAGGACGTCACGGACATCATCCTCAACCTGAAGCAGCTGGCCATCCGGCTGCACGAGGAGGGCCCGCGGACGCTCGTCCTCGACGCCAAGACGAAGGGGCTCGTCACGGCCGACGCGTTCGACGACGACGCCCAGATCGAGATCCTGAACGGCGACGCCCCGATCGCGACGCTGGCCGACGGCGGCCGGCTCCGGCTCGAGGCGACCATCGGCAAGGGGCGCGGGTACGTCCCGGCCGACCGGAACTTCGACCCGGAGGCGCCCATCGGCACGATCCCGCTCGACTCGGCCCACTCGCCCGTCCGCCGCGTGAACTACCACGTCGAGGCGGCCCGCGTCGGCCAGGCGACGGACTACGACAAGCTCGTCATCGAGGTCTGGACGAACGGCACGATCACCCCGCGCGACGCCATGGGGCTCGCCGCCGTCCTCCTCCGCGACCACCTCGCGATCTTCGTGAACGTGGAGACCGACGAGGCGAAGCCGGCCACGGGGCCGGAGCTGCCCCAGAGCGAGCTCGACGCCCTGCTCGACACGAACGTCGAGGAGCTGGAACTCTCCGTCCGGAGCGCGAACTGCCTGAAGAACGCGGGGATCCGGACGCTCCGCGAGCTCGTGCAGAAGACCGAGAAGGACATGCTCGAGACGAAGAACTTCGGGCGCAAGAGCCTGAACGAGATCAAGGAGATCCTGCGCGAGAAGGGGCTCGCCTTCGGCATGAAGCTCGAGGCCCCGACCGGCGCGGGGCGGTGAGGCGGCGATGCAGCACAATCGCGCGGGCCGCAAGCTGGGCCGGACGACGTCGCACCGGCGCGCTCTCTTCCGTAACCAGCTCGCGTCGCTCTTCACGCACGAGCGGATCACGACGACCCTTCCGAAGGCCAAGGACCTCCGCCCGCTGGCGGAGAAGATGGTCACCCTCGGCAAGAGGGGAGGCCTCCACGCCCGGCGGCTCGCGCTGAAGTCGCTGCCGGACGCGGGCGTGATCCGGAAGCTCTTCGACGAGATCGCGCCCCGGTTCAAGGACCGCGTCGGCGGCTACACCCACATCCTGAAGCTGGGCCGCCGGCCCGGCGACGGCGCCGAGATGGCGATCCTCGAGTTCGTCGACTTCGACTTCGCGCAGCGGCAGGCCGAGAAGAAGGTGGCCGCGAAGGCCGCGGCCGAGAAGAAGGAATCGCTCCTCGACAAGGCCAAGAAGCTCGTGGCCGGGAAGGGCGAGGAGAAGGCCGAGACCGCCGCCGGCGAGGGCGAAGAGAAGGCCGAGAAGAAGCTCC